>NZ_PSQF01000082.1:0-12063 GCF_003324125.1 Subdoligranulum sp. APC924/74
GCCAAGCCAAAAGCGCAGATAATACTGGATGCTGCAAAGGTGAGCGCCGCCAGTGGCGGAAACAGCGAACCGAAGCAGGGGCAGCGGTCGCAGAGTGCGAGGGGCTTTTGACCCCGAAGCACGATGCAGGTACCGCAACCCGACATTATCGAGCATTTTGGCAACGCAGATGCCGGAGCGGTGCTTAAGCCGCAAGGCGGGAATTGTGCGGTGTTGCCTTTACTCTTTATAAGATACATACAAATATAAAAGCAGCCACCCCCGCAGCATGGCATGACACTGCGGGGGTGGCTGTTATTTATGGAAGGTAGTAACTGTCAGGGATAAATCAGGCAGAAGCCTTTTCGCTGTTCTTTTCGCTCTTGGCATAGCTCTTGAAAGAGTTGACCACGATGGTGATGCCCAGAACGATCAGCAAGATAGCGATGATCAACTGCAGGCCGTTTGCGATGAACACAGCACCCCAGGTGGTTTCGCCAGCGGGGATGGTGGTGGAAGCTGCGGTCTGGATGGCCTTGACCATAGCAATCAGGCGCTGAACCAGAGCAGTGAAGGTGACGCACAGCATGATGATCAGCGGCGGGAACAGCATCTTGTTGTTGCGGCCGGTGACCTTCAGGAAGACGCACAGGGTAACCAGAACCAGAGCGCTCAGCAGCTGGTTGGCGGAACCGAACAGAGGCCAGATGTTGGCATAGCCGACCTGGGTCAGCAGGAAGCCAAATGCCAAGGTGATGATGGTGGAGAAGTAGGTGTTGCAGAACAGCTTACGCCAGCCTTCTGCATGCTCCATATCGTCCACGCTGAACAGTTCCTGGAAGCTCATACGGCCGATACGGGCAACAGCATCCAGGCTGGTCAGAGCCAGAGCGGAAACGCACATGGTCATAAAGACGGTAGCAACATAAACGGGCACGCCGAACATCTCAAAGAAACCGGCAACGCCGCGGCTGAAGATCTGGAACGGGGTACCAGCAGCGGGGGTACCGTCAGCAGCAGCGGCTGCACCGGCAACGCAGAGGGCCAGAACAGCCAGCAGGCTTTCCAGCACCATAGCACCGTAACCAACCTTCAGCATATCCTTTTCGCTTTCAACCGTCTTGGAAGAAGTACCGGAGGAAACCAGACTGTGGAAGCCGGAAACAGCACCGCAAGCCACGGTAACGAACAGAATGGGGAACATGGTGCCCAGCTTTTCGTTATTGAAACCGGTAAAGACGGGCAGGTTCATGGTGGGATGTGCAACCAGCAGGCCAACAACAGCACCGGCAATCATGCAGATGAACATGAAGGTGGTCATGTAGTCGCGGGGCTGCTTCAGCAGCCACATGGGCAGAACTGCAGCAAAGAAAATGTAAACAAAGGTGATGTAGCTCCAGGTAGCCTTGTCAAAAATCAAGGGGAATTTCATGCCGACAGCAAAGGACAGCACGATGAACACGATGCCCAGAACAGCCTCTTTCCAGCCAGAGAAGTTGAACTTCTTCTGGATCAGGCCAAACACAACAGCGAACAGCATGAACATGATGGAAACCATGCCGGCTGCGCCGTTGGTGGTAGCTGCATCAGCCAGGCTGGTAACGCCGTCAACCGTGGTGTAAGCGTTAAAAGTACCGGCAACCATATCAGCAAAAGCTGCAATAACGATGCCGCAGAACAGCCAGCAGAACAGCAGGAACAGCTTGCGGCCCAGCTTGCCGATGTACTTTTCGATCAGCATGCCCATGGACTTGCCGTCGTTCTTAACGGAAGCATACAAAGCGCCGAAGTCGGTAATAGCGCCAAAGAAAACGCCGCCGATGAGCACCCACAGCAGAACCGGCAGCCAGCCGAAGGCTGCAGCCTGGATTGCACCGGTAACAGGGCCTGCACCGGCAATGGAAGAAAACTGATGGCTGAAAACGGTCCAGCCGTTGGTGGGAACGTAATCCTTACCATCGTTATACTTAACAGCGGGGGTCTGTGCGTTCGGGTTAATGCCCCAGGTTTTTGCCACCCAGCGCCCATAAAACGCATAAGCACAGACAAGAACCACAGCAGCAATCAACACGATGACGAGTGTGTTCATGATAATCCTTCTCTCCGTTAATAATAAAAATTTTCCACTCCATCCAGCCAAATGCGGTAAACAAAAAAGCCTTCGTCTTTCTTTGTTGGCCCATTTGGACCAACGCAAAGACGAAGGCATACACTGCAATCATGCGCTGCACCATTGCAACTTTTACTTCCGCGTTACCACTTTGCTTTGCCGGCTCAATGCCGACCACTCACCCGCAGCCCCACACCGCACTGTGCCGGACTGCGCACCCCATTAACGGAGGGTTCCCGGCTTGAACTACACGGCGGGCGGTTCTGCCCGCTTTCCCCCAAGCTGCTCGCAGGTGAGGGCCAGACCGCGCCTTGCTGCCGTCTTGCACAACCAACGGCTTTCTGTAAGCGGTGATACGGATAGGTCATTTCCTGTTCATTGCATTTGGCTGATGAATTGCTATTACAATAAACCTTTTGGCACACATTTGTCAACACTGTACAAAGCGCTTCACTCATTTTTGGTGATGCGGATAAATTTCACGCAGTTTCGACCGGCTATTCTTAGACAAATTGTAAACAAAATTTGAACAAATTCGCAAGGTTTGACGCAATCAGCAAGGCTTCTCCGCGGCGGGATGAGGGCATCCCGCCCTACAGATCATTTGTATGTTTGCACCGCAACATAAAATAAGCTGTAGGGAACGGTCTTGCGCACAGCGCAAAATGGCGGAGTTTCACTCCGACAAGTTCGCGTTTTCCCCTGCCTGTTGGGTGATATACTCGTCCAGCTCGCTGCTCTGCCAGGTGTAGCGCTGCAAAAGCTGCCAATCGCAATCGGGGCGGGCCAGCTGAGCATCCACACAGAAGCGCTCCAGAGGCAGGCAGCACAGCAGGCTGAAGCTGAACGCCGCTGCCACAAAGGCCATGCGTGCCGCCGGGATGCAGCGGAACAACCGCACCGCAGCCAGAACACTGGCCAGTAACAATGCTCCCAGCACCCACGCAGCCCAAATGCGCCGCACCGTTGGGCCGTACAGATTGATATACACCGCCAGCTTGGCCGCGGCTAGCATCGCAAACCCGGCACCGAACCCGCACAGCGCCACGGCCAACACGCGGGATAAGCTCTTTTGGGTAACCGGCTGCGCCCCCAAAAAGTGCAGTGCCGCCAGCACAGTAAGGTCCAGCACCAGAATGCGGCAAAACTCCCAAAAACCGTTCACCGCAAACGCGGCGGCATCCGGCGCGGTCAGGGGCAGCGGTGCCCCAAGGGCGGCGGCGAATTCCGCCGCCTGCACGGCAAAAAACAACGTATACACACCACACAGCACCGCCATGACTAACACTCCCATCAGCTGAGGCAGGCGCGGCAGGGCTGCCAGTTTGCCGTAAAACTGTTCCGCCGCAACAGGCGGCGCCTTGCGCCGGGCGCTGCCGCCCGCCAGACCAAACAACCAGGCACCAACAGGCAGGGAGAGCGCAAAGATCAGCAGATTTGCCAGCAGGGCATCCTGCCCGAACAGCTGCCCCAGCCAGCTGCCAAGATGCCCCCACAGCCGGGCAAAGTTATCATCCGCCCCCGCCAGCGTGGCGCAGGCCGCACCGCCCAGCAGCAGGGCAGCAGTTATACTGACAGCGGTTTCCAGCATGCGGCCTTTGCGTCCCGCATGATTGGCCCACCAGCGGTGCAGTGCCTGCCACAGCAGCTGGGTACGCAGCAAAAAGTTGCCGAATGGGATGGCAAACATGCCCGCCACGCCATCCAGCAGCACAAGGCAGCTGGTGCGGCCAGCCGCCAGTAAATCATTGCGGGCCAGCACATAATAAATAGCCGTGCAGTGCCACGCCACGACCTGCCAGAAGCCAAGGTCGTCCGTGTGCAGGCTCCACCCCGCCATGGCCAGGCTTTGCACCAGCCAGCAGCACCACCAGGCCGCGGCGGTCCGGCTGGGTTTGCGGTCCCCCGCCCAAGCGGCGAGCTCCACCACTACGGTATACAGCGCCACAAACACCAGCACTCCTGCGCGCCAGGCGGAGTACTCGCTCGCCACCCCAAAACCCAGGCAGCGGTCAACATATTCATAGCCCGCCGCATAGCTCAGCAGCAGGGCGGCCAGCATGACCCACTGCGGATTTTTGGGTGCAGAAAATGGAAGGGGCTGGCCTGCAGCCTCTTTTTTATCAAATTTCATTGGGTTGTCTCCTTATATCAAGGTCGTTTCTTTACGTTTCGTCCGGGCGGTATTCCAACAGGTCAGCGGGCTGGCAGTCCAGCGCTTTGCACAGGGCTTCCAGGGTGGAAAACCGCACCGCTTTTGCTTTGTTGTTTTTCAGGATGGAAAGGTTGGCCGGGGTAATTCCGATGGTTTCAGCCAGCTCCCCCGCCCCCATGTGGCGCTTTGCCATCATCACATCCAGGTTGACGATAATTGGCATCTTCTGCGCCCCCTTACACGGTATAGTCCAGTTCATCTTTCATCTTAACGGCCTGGGCAAACGCATTTTTGATGACCCGCACGATCAGCGCCATAAACGCCGCCGCAACGCCAATGGCAAAGATGAACGGCAGCCCCAGCACAGCACCCACCGGCAGGCAGAGCGCTGCAGCCCAGGTGCAGCACCAGCTGATGCGCCGCAGGGCCAACACGTTGGCAGGGGTAAACACCTCTTCTTTTTCAATGCGCGCCAAAAACATGTACAGGTTATACAGCATCCACAGGGCCAGCGCGGCGCTGCAATAGCCCAGCCCCAGCAAAAAATACCCCAGCTTTGGCCCATGCACCAGCTGCAGCGCGTGCACCGCCAAAACCCAGCTGACGATGCGCGGCCCGCACAGCACCATCACCACGCACCCCATGGCCACCGCCAGGGTGGCGAACTTGGTCAGCATAATGCTTTTGTGGTCGTTCCAGCCAAAAAAGTTTTCTGGTAATTGACGCATTGGTCATTCCCCCTGATGTTTTATGATATATCCGATGCTGTTATCATAGCATCTATCGCATCGTTTTGCAATACATTTTTATTGTTTTTCAATATATTTATTCTGTTTTGCAATGCGTTTATGCTTCAGGTTCCTGCACCAGCTGCCCTGCGGCAGATTTTCTGGCTGAAAATGCGGCAAAAAGCTTGACTTTTTCTCCCATACCTGTTACAATATTTAAGCTGTAACAGGCAAATTGAGTATTTGTGCCCGTAGCTCAGTTGGTAGAGCACCTGACTTTTAATCAGGGTGTCCGGGATTCGAATTCCCGCGGGCGCACCAAAAAGCACCAGACAGTTTTAACGCTGTCTGGTGCTTTTTTTATGCTGTCTTTCGGCTGATTCTGTCCATAGGGCTGAAATTCGGGAACTTTTGCGTTGTTTTTTGCTGTGTAAGGTGCAGGTATTTCTGCACCATGGTCAAGCTTGTGTGGCCCAGAATTTCCCGCAGGCTGTATATATCACCGCCGTTTTCCAAGTAGCGTGTAGCAAACGTATGTCGCAGCAGGTGCGGGTGTAAACGCGGAATTTCTGTTTTCCTTTTCAGCTTTTTGAACAGCTGCTTTATCGTTACCTGCGTAATGGGTTTCAGGTTGCTTTGCAAAAATACTCTGTCGGATGTAGCGCAGGCAGGGCGGCGGCGCAAATAGCGCATCAGGACTTTGCGTGTTGCATATACACTGGCAAGCCGGGAAAGCGTTCCCGCTCTGACCACCATTCATCAGGATGCGGCGCTCCGGGCAAGGACTGCCATCCGCCGCCTTGAAGCCCTGCGGGACGCCCCCCCCCTGCGATGCCGGCATCGTTCTGCCGGTGGAGCTGGTGGAACGGGAAAGCACAAGGAGGCTGCCATGTCAGACTTTATGAGGACCCTTTGCAAAATCGCCATTCCGGTCACCTTACAGGGAATGCTGCAAGCCTCCTTTTCTATCGTGGATCAGATCATGATTGGGCAGCTGGGCGAAGCCGGTATTGCAGCCGTGGGACTGTGCAGTAACTTCACTCTTATTTTCTCCGTGATGTCCGGCGCAGTCGGCACGGTTGCCGGTATTCTGATCGCACAGTTTCTGGGTGCGGAGGAGCACACCGAGGCGTGGCGCAGTTTGGATGTAAGCCTTGTCTGCGGGGGTGTGCTGGCAGCACTGTTTCTGCTGACGGCAGGGGGCTTCCCGGCGCAGGTCTTGGGACTTTATACGGCAGATGACGCCATCCTCCGTGTGGGGGCGGGGTACTTCCGCATCGTGGCGTTCTCTTATCTGCCCATGGCGGTCAGCACCGTCCTGTCCGCATGGCTGCGCTGCAAGGAACACGCCGCTGTCCCCTTTTGGGCAAGTTTTGGCGCGGTAGCGGCGAACACCGGACTGAACTATCTGCTCATCTTCGGAAAGCTGGGTGCCCCCACTATGGGCGTTACCGGTGCTGCCATCGCCACGCTGGTTTCCCAGCTTTTGAACCTGCTTTTGATCTTGATAGGCTTTGCGGTCTGCCTTCAAAAGGAAGCGGAACGCCCGCTCACCGTGGAGATTTGGACACGGTGGGCGGGCGTTTTATGTTTATTTTCCGAGTACAACGGAGAGCCTGATCTCCTTTTCCGTCTCGCTCAGGTCAAGAGCGCCGCCATCGGCGACGGTCACGCGCAGCTCATAGAGCGTACCGGCGGTAAGTTCCGTTACAGCCTTGCCGTCCTCGTCTGTGATCGACCACAGTGCAGGATCGACCTTTGCTAGCTTGCCGTCCACGCCATAGGCGTAGAGGGTCAGACCGGAGGTGCTGCCGGACAGGTTATTCATGCGGAAAGCTACCGTGGTGTTGGGATGTACGTTGCGGACGGTCACAGTGTTGCGCCAGCTTGCAACGGTGCCTTCACCGCCGTCCTGCGCAAACTGTTCCTGCGAGAGGACATTTCTTGCTGCCTGATCAAGATCGACCTTGCGGTAGGGCATTTCGGGCAGATAAACGAAACGGTCCTGCAAACGAAGCAGTTCCAGATAGCCTGTCGGGCAGTAGAGCGCATTGCCGCTGTTGCCGGCATACATTCCAATGGCCATGTTGTTATAGCCGTACTTGTTGGAAACATCCATCGTGAAAACAGTCTCGCCAGTTTCAAAATCCAGAATGATGTACTGCCACATCCCGGTGGTCACATCCTGCATATAGCCGTAGATATAGCCCGTTGCGGTGGAAAGCTTCAGGATGGAAGTGTCGCTCAGGTCGTTCCGGCTCCAGATGCTCTTCATCTCGTAGCCGTTTGCGGTCTTTACGGTGTCCATGCGCTCGATGCCGGGGGCGATCATAACGTTGCCCTTCATGAGCCAGTTCTGGTCGTAAATATTAGCGTAGCTCTGGATGGAGGAGTCGTTGTTGGGGTCCGCCAGACCTGCATTGCCCGCGCCAAACCAGTTGCAGACGATGGTGCTGACGGTGCCATTGCCGTCGTCATAGACGATGGCAGAGTTCTCAACGGCTACCTGATAGCCCTCGGGCAGGTCATCCAGCACCGGGGCGCTTGCCACGACCTCGCCGGTCTTCATATCGAGCGCAAGAAGGTTTACGATATCCTGATTGTCGGTGAACAGCACAAGGTTCGGTGTCAGTGTGGGAGAGCAGCCGCCGCCCCATGCAAGACCGCCGCCGGTGGTCTTATCGCCTTCGCCGCTCACCTTTGCACCCGCGCTCTCATAGGGCGTGCACCACACAACGTCTACGCCTTCTTCTGCACGCAGAAGATAGCAGTTCTGGTTGGTGAGGATCACTGCACCGTCCTTGGAGGCGGCGATGCCGTTCTCGGCACCCTCGCCGGGGGTCAGCTCGTAGACAAAGACAGCCTTTGAAAGGTCTGTCTGCTCGCCATTCAGGATCGCATCAATGGCAGAACGGGCAATATAGCCGATGACGCCCTGCTGCTGGCGCTGCGGATAAATGCGGAAGCCGCCCGTTGCAAACCAGAGGTTTCCGTCATAATCAAAGACCACGGACAAAAGATTCTGCGTCAGCTCTTTTCCAAGCGCGGCTTCGGCGGCAGCCTTGATATCAATGTCCAGCACCTTCTCAAATTCGGGCAGCACATTGCCGTTTTCATCTGTTGCACGGAGCATCAGCACATGGTTGTTGCTCGTGGGGCAGACGATGCGGTTGGACGCGTCCATGAAGGTATAGGAGCTCTGGATAACGTAACCGCCGCCGTCATGCTTCTTTGGCGAGAAATAGCCGAGCGTTTTTGTTTCTTCGGCGTTCAGGTCGCGGATGGCGATGCCGCCCAGCAGCGGCACAACGGCATGGCCGTAGCTGTCAAAATAGATAGCGGGAGAAGCATTTGCATTCGTTGTCTCATAGGAAACGTTGATCTCGGGGTAGATCGCAAGCGGCAGGATCTCATCCGTTGAATCTGTGTTGTAGCCGTCGTGATGAATGTTTGCATCGCTCTTGGCCATGTAGGGGTTTTCCTCCACCTGCTTGGGGTTCAAGGCCTTCACAGGCAGTGCCGCAGAGGTCGTCTCCGCAGCAGAGGGCTGCACCACGGCGGACGGTGCAGAGGGCTGAGAAGCGGCGACACTGTCTGCGGGCATCTGTGTACCGCCGCAGGCGGCCATGGAAAGGCACAATGCTGCGGTCAGCGACAAGCTCAACGCAGAGTGGATGATCTTTCTCTTTTTCATAAGTCGTTCTCCTTGTTGTGTTCGTTGCGGTCAGGTCGGCGCTGCTCTGCCGGATTTTTTTGATCCAGCCAGATGCAAAAACCCTGCCGCAAAGCGGCTTCGGTCACTGGCTCCAGCAGAAAGTAGTCTGCACGCAGCCGGAAGGCATGGAGCGAAAAATTCAGATCGCTGCACCAGATAACGCGTGTTTGGGGACAAAGCGCGTGCAGATGCTCTACTGCATTCAATCCATCCACCCCCGGCAGGGCGATCACGGCATTTGTCAGCGGCTCGCAGCGCGCGGCTTCAAAAAAGCTTTCCTGATCGTGGTAACAGTCCATTTGGGGAAATAAACAATGCTCGGCGCAGAACTGCAAGATCTGCTCTGCCCAAAAAGCTTCCTGCGCCCTGCTGTTTGTCAGCACGGCGATTCGATACACAGCGACCCTCCTTCCTTCTGCCGTTGTTGAGGTTCTCTGTCTCTAGTATACGGGTGGATACGGCTGTTTCAAGCTGTTTGGCACGAAAGCCCGGTTTCCGTCACGAAATCCCGTTTTCTGCTGCGACAGAACCGGGCAACTGTGCTATAATCAGGATGAAAGAGTTTATAAAGGAGGTTGGAAGCTATAGCAATAGCTTCTTGGTACAGCATGAGATTTGCGATCGTCGATGACCTTGGTACGGAGCGCACGCTGCTGAAGGAGCGCTTGGCACGGCAGCTGCGCCAGCGCGGTACAGAAGCAGAGCTTTTAGAATTTGACAGCGGAGAAGCTTTTCTGGCGGCAGAAGAAGCGCAGCGCTTTACCGCCGCATTTTTGGATATTTACATGGATGGTTTAAGCGGCATGGACGCGGCAAAGGAACTTCGGAAAACAGACGCAGACTGTCTTCTGGTTTTTACCACCACCTCGACAGACCATGCACTCGAGGGGTTTCAGGTACGGGCATTTCATTATTTGGTCAAGCCCTTTTCAGAGGCCGAGTTGTCCGGTCTGTTGGATGAAATGCTCGCAAAATTCCCCCGCCCGGAGCCGATTTTGACGGTGAAGGTGGATGGCAGCGACATCCATTTGCGCTATCGTGATATCATATCCGCCGAGCATTTCGCCCACATCATCAATATCCGCACCACTGCCGGCAAAACGCTTGCCATACGCCAGAGTTTCAAGGCGTTCACAGAGCCGCTCAAAAAGGACCCGCGCTTTTTTGTTTGTGGCCGCGGTACGATCATCAATATGGAGAATGCTGCCGATTTTCAGGATGCCGCCTTCTGTATGACGGACGGCAGCCAGGTCTATGTCAGTCAGGAGCTTTTGAAAGCCGCACGACAGGCGTTTATGGAATTTCTGCTGCAAAGGGGGCGTGTGGGTTGAAGGATGTTCTGCGCCCGATCCTGGAGCTTACCGTTGTGTTTCCCGGCCTGCTGCTCGCGTATTTTCCGGTGCGCTCCTATCTGAAGCAGTCTTCCGCAAAGCTTGCGGTATGGGAGGTGCCGCTGCTGTTCGGGCTTTGCCTTGGCGGCGGGCTGTTTTGCTATCATTTCGGTCTCTCGACCGCGTTCCCCTTGCTGCTCATAACGATTGTGACAATTTTCCTGTATCTCAAAACGCTGCGGCTCTCTCTCTGGAAATCCGGGACCATCGCGCTGGCGGTCTGCGCGGTATTTGCGTGCCTGAATAGCTTGTCCCGCGCCGTTGGTACGGCGATCACGATCCGGCTGCAGCTGCCGCCGGACAAGCCGTGGTTCTGTTTTAGCGCCTGCATTTTTTATAACGTGATCTGCTGGCTGACCGCTGCTGCAGCCTATTATCCTTCTACCCACTCAGTGCGCGCAATGGTGGAGGATGACAATTTTGCGCAGACGTGGTATGTGTTCTGGGTGCTTCCGATGGTGTTCATCCTGCTGAATCTTTTTATAACCCCGCGCTACCAGATAACGCTCCGTATAGGGCGGGTCTTGCAGGTCTACATCGTTATGAGCATCGCACTTTTGTTCCTGCTGTTCTTGTTCAATACAATTTTCCTGCTGATGGCAAACAGCCTTAACAAGAATGCAAGATTGCAGCAGGAAAACCAGTTTCTTTCCATGCAGCAGCAGCGCTATGAAAGCCTGAAAGCCGCCATTGAAGAAGCCCGGCAGGCGCGGCACGATATGCGCCACCAGCTGAATCAGATCTCCGCACTGGCCGAGGCAGGAGATCTGGATAACCTGAAGGCTTACCTTGCAAAAACGGTCTCCCGGATCCCGGATCTGGATATGAATTTCTGCGAAAACCGTGCAGCGGACAGTGTTGTCGGCTATTATTGTGCCCTTGCAAAGCGTGAGGGTGTTCCCTTTTGTGCCAAACTCGACTTACCACAGGTGCTTCCTGTGGACGAGATCGATCTGTGTCTGGTGCTGTCTAATCTTCTGGAAAACGCATTCGAAGCCAGCCTACGCACCGCACCCGCCCGGCGCAAGATCGCGATCACCGCGTATGTCCATGCCGAGCGGCTTCTTTTGGTCGAAGTGGAAAACGCATTTGACGGTGAAGTCAACGAAAAAAGCGGGCTCTTCCGCTCGTCCAAGCGAAAGGAAAACGGGATCGGCATCCAGTCTGTCCAGCATATTGCAGAAAAGACCGGCGGTGCAAGCACATTTACCCATCAGAATGGCGTTTTCTCTGCCAAGGTCATGCTTTGTGGAGAAAAGCAGCCGCCAGAGACCGCGGACAGCACCACGGAGTTGTACGGAAAATGTGAAAAGCAATGCGGAAAGCGCAGAAACTTGCCATATAAAAAGTGGAAACTTCATTCCCCAAATGGCAACCTCCATGCTAAAAGTGGCAAGTGACATATACAAAATGCCATTATACAGAAATGCCCACTCCCCTGAGAACTCCTCAGACGAGTGGGCATTCTTCTTTCCGTGTATCAAATTTACCTTTGTGGTCACTCAAATCGCCACCAAGTCATGGATTAAAAATCATCATTTTTTATTTATCCCAGAGTAAGTGCACGGTTTCTGCACTGTTTTTGCACGGTTTCAAGGGTTGCAATGGGTACTCTGACTTGCAAAATACGACAAAGGGTGCAGAAATTGCCGGGCGGAAAATCACGATGCTTTGCACAAAAATAGCGAAAACTCGAAACTTCTAAAGTCAGAGTGTTCTGCCCGGTGGGCTCTTTTAATCAGGGTGTCCGGGATTCGAATTCCCGCGGGCGCACCAAAAAGCACCAGACAAATTTTTGTCCGGTGCTTTTTTGTTGTGTCATTCAAGATTCTCAAGGCAATACCGCATAATTCTAAGTGCCGATACGGCGAGCGAGGTGCGGCAGATGCTAAGCCAAAAGCGCAGATCATACTGGATGCTGCAAAGGTGAGCGCCGCCAGTGGCGGAAACAGCGAACCGAAGCAGGGGCAGCGGTCGCAGAGTGC
>NZ_PSQF01000083.1:0-12015 GCF_003324125.1 Subdoligranulum sp. APC924/74
GTATTATCTGCGCTTTTGGCTTAGCATCTGCCGCACCTCGCTCGCCGTATCGGCACTTAGAATTATGCGGTATTGCCTTAGATAACAGTGTTCCCTCTCGGAACGACATATATTTTCGATACGAACCTAAATGCAATCTGTAGGGGACGATGCTTGCATCGTCCCGGATGTCGGGCCTTGTCAGATATCTTGCTTCGTGATACCGGCAAACACTCCGCTGGTACACTCTGCCCCCTACGGCCGCCTTCCCCTTTCGCTTCATTCTTATCATAATACGCGGCAGGTGTGAAATTTTCAACATTTTGTGCTGTCCCCCGTTTAAAATTTTCCGGTTTTCCCGCTTGGCATGTTGTGGTATACTGTTAGCAGTATGATAAGTTGGGGGTGTATGCTTTCTACAGCCACCGCCCCACAAGTTATACGATTTGTTTATCAAATCTTGTAAGAAATACATTTCGTATTAAGTCTATCGGAGGTTCTGGCCATGCTGGATATCATTCTGCTTGGCACCGGCGGCACACAGCCCCTGCCGGAGCGCGCCCTGGCGGCTGCCTGCATCACGGTGGGCGGCTCCAACCTGCTGCTGGACTGCGGCGAGGGCACCCAGACTGCCGCGCGCCGGGCCGGGGTCAGTATTTTCCGCATGGACGCCATTCTGCTGACCCATTACCACGGGGACCACATTTTCGGCCTGCCCGGCATCTGGCAGACGATGGCCGCCCAGGGCCGCACTGCCCCCCTCGTCATGGCTGGGCCGCCGGGCTTGACGGATGTGGTGCGCACCTTTTACGCCGTGGCCGGACCGCTGCCGTTCGAACTACGGCTGAAAGAACTGCCGGACTGCAAAGGCGAGTTTGAAGTGCCCGCCGGGTGCGTGCAGGCGTTCCCCCTCAAGCACCGGGTACCCTGCTGCGGATATGCGTTCACCCTGCCGCGGGCGGGCAAGTTTGATCCCCAGCGGGCAAAGGCGGCGGGCATCCCTGTGCGTTACTGGTCCACCCTGCAAAGCGGCCAGCCGGTGGGCGGCTTCCTGCCGTCCCAGGTTCTCGGCCCGCCGCGCCGCGGGCTGAAAGTTGTCTATGCGACCGACACCCGCCCCAGCGCTGCGCTGCGCCGCGCTGCACAGGATGCCGATCTTTTGTTGATGGATTCCACCTATGCCGATGACGCCGACCTGCCCAAAGCGAAGTTATACGGCCATTCCACCTGCCGCGAAACGGGGGTCCTTGCCGCCGAAGCCAACGTGTGCCGCCTGTGGCTGACCCATTACAGCGCCGCCGTAACGGATCTTGCCCCCGGCCTTGCCGCCGCGCAGCAGGCGTTTCCCACCGCAGCCGCCGGGGTTGACGGCATGCGGCTGACCTTGAATTTTGACCCTGATTAAATGAGGTTTTCCCCTTGAAAAAATCTGCCCGTCTGAACATTTTGTTTGCCATCATCATTCTGCTGGCCGCCGGGGTGCTGTGGCTCTGTTTCGGCCATCCGGCTGCCGGGTCCGGTCTGGTTGCCGTGCTGACCTATGGCGATGACAGCACCCAGCTGCGCATCCCGCTGGACACCGACCATCGCTATGATATTGATACCGGCTATTACACCATCCATCTGGTTGTGGAAAACGGCGGCATCCGCTTTGTGGAAAGCCCCTGCCCGGACCACACCTGTGAATCCTTTGGCGTACTGACCAAACAGGGCGATTGGGCCGCCTGCCTGCCCGCCCGCGCCAGCGTTACCGTTGAATAACCATACATTACGGAGGTTCCCCATGAAACCCACCTACAAGCAAGTGACCAAAACCCGCTATATTGAGCAGATCAGCCAGCTGGCGGAAGAAATTTTTGTTCAGCATTACACCAAGCTGACCCCAAAAGTAGCCCGCGCCCTGGCGGAAAAGTACCAGAGTGATATCCTGACGGATGACGAGATCCACAGCGGAACTGTGAATTATTTCATGATCTATCTGGGCAGCGATCCAGTCGGCTATTTTGCGCTGGATCTTACCCCCACGGGGGCCATGTGCCTGTCCCGCCTGTTCCTTTTGGAAAAAGCCCGCGGCCAGGGCATAGGCCGCAGCATTGTGGCCTATGCCCAAAAACTGGCCGAAGGCGATGGCCGCAGCCGCCTATATCTGCGGGTATGGGCCAAGGACCTGAAAGCTGAAGGGTTCTGCAAAAAGTGCCGCTTCCGCAAAAGCGAGACCGTCCCCATGGAAGTCCTGCCCGGCGTTACTCTCGAGATCACCACCTGGGAAAAACTCTGGCGCTGACCATCCAGCCTTTTTGAAAAAAGGCTGGGCGAAAACTTTTCATGGGCCGAGCATAGGGCGGGAGTTCATCCTGGCGGACGTAAAAATTATAGAGTGTTTGCCGTATATTCCACCACGCTATTCCCCACAAAGCAACGGGCGCACAATGTGCACCCCATACAAAATGACGATTGCGCATTATAAAACAATCTGTAGGGAACTGTCTTGACCGTTCCGCGATTTTATGGTGGATGCCACAACAAATTCATACAGAAGCCCGCCGTATATTTTGGCTTCCCTGGAGGGGAGCTGTCCGCACAGCGGACTGAGGGGTGGCTCCCCACGCAGGGCCTAAAAATAATCAGAATTTACGTCAGGCTCCCGGCTTGGTCAGGTTCACCCCGCCCTACCCCACAAATTTACGGCAATACCGCATAATTCTAAGTGCCGATACGGCGAGCGAGGTGCGGCAGATGCTAAGCCAAAAGCGCAGATAATACTTTGTGTATTATCGAGCATTTTGGCAACACAGATGCCGTGCCGCAGCTGCCGGAGCGGTGCTTAAGCCGCAAGGCGGGAATTGTGCGGTGTTGCCTTACCATTCACCCCAAATTTCAAACTTATCCTCATCTCCAATTCCTAATTTCTCATTCCTCATTCCTAATTGAGATAACTCCTAACTTTCAAGGGGGTGCCACCTTTGAATCTTCTCCACCTCGCCGATCTTCACCTCGGCAAGCGGGTCAATGGCTTTGACCTGCTGCCGGACCAGCGCTATATCTTAGAGCAGGTCCTTGACCTGTGCACTTCCCACAATGTGCAGGCGGTGGCGCTGGCCGGGGATATTTACGATACCGCCCTGCCCCCTGCCGCCGCAGTTTTGCTGCTGGACTGGTTTTTGACCGAGCTTGCTCATCGGAACATCCCGGTGCTGGCCATTGCCGGCAACCATGACAGCGCCGAGCGGCTGGATTATGCCGCCGGGCTGCTTTCCAACCAACAGGTCTATCTGGCCGGGCAGTTCACCAGTGCCCCCCGCCGGGTCATCTTGCAGGATGAATTCGGCGAGCTCACCTTTGACCTCCTGCCCTTTGTCCGCCCCGCCACCGTGCGCCACTGCCTGCCGGATGCCGATATCCGGGATGAAGATTCCGCCATCGCCGCCGCGCTGGGCCCGCTGCCCACCGCCGGGGAGCGTCGGGTTCTGATCGCCCACCAGATGGTGCTGGGCAGCGGCAGTCTGCCCACCTGTTCCGGCAGTGAGAGCATTGCCGCCGATGTCAACGTCGGCACGGTTCAGGCCGTGGATGCCGCCCGCTTTACCGGCTACCTGTACACCGCCCTTGGCCACATTCACCGCCCGCAGCAGGTCGGCTGCCCCACTGTGCGGTACGCGGGCAGCCCACTGTGCTATTCGCTGGATGAGTGCGGCGCGCAGAAAAGCGCCGTTCTGGTTCATATCGGGGCCAACGGAGCCGAACCGGAGCTTTTGCCCCTGCGCCCGCTGCACGCCATGCGCCACCTCACCGGCCCGCTGGACCAGCTGACCGCCGCCGATACCGTAACAGATGCCGAAGATTACATCTGGGCCACCCTGACCGACCCAGTTCCCCGCCCGGACGCCATGGCCGTGCTGCGTGCCGCTTACCCCAACGCCATGAAGCTGGATTACGCTCCCGGCGACGCACTGGATACCGGCAGCGATGCCATCCAGCAGGCCGCCCAGCTGCGCACCATGGGCTTTGACGAGCTGTTCGCCCGCTTTTTTGAAAAGATGCACGGCCGCACCCTTACCCCCGAAGAAACCGCAGCTCTGGCCCAGCTGCGCCAGGAGGCCGGACTATGAAACCTGTACGCCTGACCCTTTGCGCCTTTGGCCCTTATGCCGGCACCTGCACACTGGATTTGTCCGGCTTTGGCTCCAGCGGCCTCTTTCTGATCAGCGGCGATACCGGCGCGGGCAAAACCGCGCTGTTTGACGCTATCACCTTTGCCCTGTACGGCGAAACCACCGGCGCTTACCGCGAACCGGACATGCTGCGCAGCGACTATGCCATCCCCACTGATACCA
Organism: Subdoligranulum sp. APC924/74; assembly: GCF_003324125.1. Taxonomy (NCBI): domain Bacteria; kingdom Bacillati; phylum Bacillota; class Clostridia; order Eubacteriales; family Oscillospiraceae; genus Subdoligranulum; species Subdoligranulum sp. APC924/74. The sequence continues at coordinate 4,314 of NZ_PSQF01000083.1, forward strand.
CCTTTGTGGAGCTGGAGTTCACCCACCGCGGCCGTACTTATACCGTCAACCGCACCCCGGAGCAGACCCGCGCCAAGCGCCGGGGTGAGGGCGTTACCACAGTTCCTGGCTCTGCCGCCTTAACGCAGGATCCGGACGCTCCCGTGACCGGTACCAAAGCCGTGACTGCAGCGGTGACAGCCCTGCTGGGCATTGACGCCCGCCAGTTTGCCCAAATCTCGATGATCGCGCAGAATGATTTTGCCCGCCTGCTCAACGCTTCCAGCGCCGACCGGGCCGAAATTCTGCGCCGCGTGTTTGATACCGCCAGCTACCAGCGGCTTGGCAGTGCCGCCCGCACCAAAGCCGGGGAAGCTCTGCGCCAGGCCGAGCTTGCCAACCACACCGTTGTGCAGCTGCTGGCCGCTTTACAGCCTGCCCCCGGCAGCCCCCACACCGGCGAACTTGCCGATGCGCAGGACAGCCGTGACCCCTACCGTGCCCCCGCCGCGCTGGACTGGGCCGCTGAGATGATCGAAGCGGACACCGCCCTGACGGCGGAGCAATCCCAACAGCTGGATACCCTTGATGCCCGCATTGAAGCGCAGTCCGCCGCGGTGGAAGCCGCCCAAAACCGTGCCAAACTGCTGAGCAGTCTGGATGAAGCCCAGGCCAAAGCCGCCGAGCTGACTGCCCAGGCCCCCGCTTTGAATGCGGAGTGGGACAAGACTGAAGCCCGCCGCCCGGAGCTTGCCGAGCTGGATGCCAAGCTGCAGCGCTTTGCGGAGTGGGAGCCGCGCTATCAAGAGTTGAGCACCGCCGCAGCCAGCGCCAAAACCGCCCGCGCCCAGGCCGAGCAGGCCGCCGCGGCACTGGAAAAAGACCAGAAAACTCTAAGCAGTACCGATACTGCCTTAGCCCAGCTGGAACCGCAGATCACGGCCTGCGGCGAACCGAACGCCGAGCTGGAAAGCTGCCGCAAAACCATTGAGCTGGCCCAAAGCCAGCAGCAGGACTGCCAAGCCCTGTTGGACGATATCCCCCGCCTGCACACCGCGCAAGCCAACTGGCAGCGCACTGCCGATGAATACCGGCAAAAGCAGCAGCAGGCCGATGCCGCCCAGCATTCCAGCGCCGAGATGCAGCGCGCCCTGAATGCCGCCCGCGCCGGGATTCTGGCGCAAGATCTGGTGGATGGCGCCCCCTGCCCGGTGTGCGGTGCTCTGCACCACCCAGCACCGGCAGCCCCCGCCCCCAGCCATGTCACCGAAGCCGCCTGCAACAAAGCTGCGCAGGCAGCGGCGAGCGCTGCGGCGGAAGCTTCCAAAGCCTCCACCGCAGCCGGGGAAGCCAAAGCCGCAGCCCAAACCCAGCGGGATACCCTGTATGCGCGTACCGCCGCCTTTCTGGCGCGCCGCCGCCAGCATTATACCGGGCCGCAGGCCGATGCCCTGACCCCGGACGAGCTGCAAACCGCCCTGCAGGCCCAACATGACAGCCTGCGCCGCGGCCTTGCCGAAGTGCATGACCGCATGGCAAATGCTGAATCCCGCAAAAAAGATCTGGAAAAGCTGACCCGCCAAAAAGCCCAGCTGCAAGCCCAGCGCCCCGACCAGGCAAACGCTGTGGAGCAGGCCCGCACCGCACAGGCCAACGCCGAAAAAGCCGCCGCGGAAGCCCAGACCCGCCTTGCCGAGGGGCAGAAAAACCTGCCCTGGCCAGATGCCGCCGCTATGGCCGCCGCCCGCGCCGAGACCCAAAAACAGCGCCGCACCCTGCAAGCCGCACTGGATGCCGCTGCCAAAAGCCGCGATGCTTTTTCCAAAGAACTTGCTGCGGCCCAAAGCGCCGCCCAAACCCTGGCCGAACAGGCCGGGGATATCGCCAGCCGCCCGGACCCTGCCGCCCAGCAGCAGGCCCTTACTGCACTGCAAGCTGAGCGCAAAAACCTGCGCGACCAAAACCAGGCCGCCCTGCACCGGCTGGATACCAACCGCGATGCCCTGACCAACCTAAAAAAAGCCATCACCGCCGCAGAATCTGCCCGCGCCAACGCCGCCATGCTGGATAACCTGAGCAAGACCATCAACGGCAATCTGACCCAAAAGCAAAAGCTGCCCTTTGAACAGTATGTGCAGAGCTTTTATTTTGACGGCGTGGTCGCCGCCGCAAACCGTCGTTTTACCCGCATGACGGGCGGCCAGTATACCCTGCGCCGCCGCCAGAGCGCCGATATTGCCGCCAAGACCGCACTGGAGCTGGATGTGTTCGATGCCTACACCGGTAAGACCCGCCCGGTCGGTTCCCTTTCCGGCGGCGAAAGCTTTTTGGCGGCGCTCAGCCTGGCTCTTGGCATCAGCGATACCATCCAGGAAAGTGCCGGCGGCATCAGCGTGGATACCCTGTTTGTGGACGAAGGCTTTGGCACGCTGGACGCCGATGCCCTGCAAAAAGCCATTGACACCCTGACTGCCCTTGCCGGTTCCGATAAGCTGGTCGGCATCATCAGCCACGTCGAAACCCTCCAGGACCGCATCCCCAAACAAATCCTGGTCCAAAAGACCAAATGCGGAAGCAAAGCCCAAGTAGAACTTGGTTAATTGGAAGTTAGGAGGGAGGAGTTAGGAGTTTATGGTGCGGCTTGCGCCGCGTATTAAAATCATAACACTCTTATACTCTCTCCGTTTCCTCACTTCTAATTATTGCCGCTTCCAAAAATTCCGTCCTTCAACTCCTAACTCCTACTTCCTACCTCCTAACTTATGAACCATCTTCTCCAATCTCAACTCCAATCCTATGCTTCCTCCGGGCTTTACCCCTTGCACATGCCGGGGCACAAGCGGCGGGTGGTGCCGGCACCGGGCCTGCCTGCCGGGTGGGATATGACCGAAGTTCCCGGCGTAGATGACCTGCACGATGCAGACGGCATTTTGGCCGATGCCATGGCCCGCACCGCCGCCCTGTGGGGGGCAAAGCGAACCTGGTATCTGGTCAACGGCTCCACCTGCGGCATTCTGGCCGCCATCCGGGCCGCTGTCGTCAGTTCCGGCCGCACCGCCGTCATCTGCGCGCGCAACTGCCACAAATCCGTTTACCACGCCATTGAGCTCAACCGCTTAACGGCACACTGGCTTGTGCCCCCCGTGGACCCGGCGTTCGGCATTTACGGCAGCATCACCCCCGCCATGGTAGCGGATGCCCTGCGCGCCTGCCCGGATGCCGCTGCGGTCATCCTTACCAGCCCCACCTATGAGGGTGTTTTGAGTGATCTCGCCGCCATTGCCGCTTTGTGCCACGCCGCCAACGTTCCCCTGATCGTGGACGAAGCCCACGGCGCGCACTATCTGCCACTGGCCGCCGCCCACGGCTGGCAGGGCGGTGCCATTGCTGCCGGGGCAGATGTCATCATTCAAAGCCCGCACAAGACACTGCCCAGCCTGACCCAGACCGCCCTGCTGCACTGGAACAGTTCTTTCATTCCGCCGCAGGAGCTGGAACGCCAGCTGGATGTGTTTGAAACCAGTTCCCCCTCCTATCCGTTAATGGCCAGCCTGGACGGCTGCACCGGCCTGCTGGCCGAACACGGCGATGCCTGGTTTGCCGCCTGGCGTGCCCGCTTGCAGCGGTTCAGCGGCGCTGTGCGGCCACTGCGCCGCCTGCGCGTGCTCTGCCATGGGATGGATGATGTTTCTGCCCACCCCGGCTTTTTTGCCCACGATTCCGGCAAGATCCTCGTCAACGGTACTGTTGCCGGGCTGACCGGCCCCGCCCTGGCGGAACTGCTGCGCCGGGACTGGCAGTTTGAAACCGAGATGTCCTGTGGTGCCAACGTGCTGGCCATGACCTCCCCCTGCGATGAAGAAACCGCCCTTGACCGTTTTGCCGCTGCCCTGTTGGTGATCGATGCTGCGGCGGCGCAGAACGCTCCCCTGCCCGCCTCGGCGCAGGTGCTGCCCACCCCCGGCCCAGCCGCCTGTTCCATCGCACAGGCGCTTTTTGCCCCGCACACCGCATTGCCACTGCAACATGCCGTTGGCCGCACCTCGGCGGAGTATGTCTGGGCATATCCGCCGGGCGTTCCGCTGCTGGCACCGGGCGAAGTGATCACTCCGGAATTCATCGCGGCCTGCACCGCCCTTGCTGCCTGCGGCACCCACCTGCACCACACTGGCCTTGGCGGTGGCTCCACTTTGGATGTTCTGCCATAGCACCATTCCTGTTGTGGGCAAAAAACTGCCCGCCTCCCCGCAAAAATCCCCGCTTTTGCTTGACAAACCCTATGGTTTCCGTGTATATTTAATATAATCTATATTTATAGAAGAGGTGAAATTTCATGAAGCACATTCAGACTCTGAACACCCGCGATATGGCTAAGAGCCTCCAGAACGGCGGCTGCGGCGAATGCCAGACTTCCTGCCAGAGCGCCTGCAAGACCAGCTGCGGCATTGCCAACCAGCCTTGCGAGAAGAAGTAATTTTTACTTGAACTGGCTTTCTGCCGGGACTGCCTTTTACCAAAAAGGCGCTCCCGGTTCTTTTTATGTAACCCCACTTTGATTCGGATATGAGGAATAGTATGATCCATCAATATAAACTCAACGGCTACAACATTGTGCTGGATGTCTACAGCGGCAGCGTTCACGCCGTAGACGAACTGGCGTATGCCGCCATCGCTCTGGTCGATGCCGGCCACCCCCGCGCAGAAGCTGCCGACCTGCTGGCAAAGAAATATGCTGACCATCCCGAAGTGACCGCCGAGGACATCAACGACTGCTTTGACGATATCGAAGAACTGAAGGCCGATGGCAAGCTGTTTGCCGAAGATATTTACGCTGACCATGCCTTTGACTTCAAGAATCGTTCCACCGTTGTCAAGGCACTCTGCCTGCATGTGGCCCACACCTGCAATCTGAACTGCGAATACTGCTTTGCCGCCCAGGGCAAGTTTCACGGCCAGTCCGGCCTGATGAGCTTTGAGACCGGCAAGCGTGCGCTGGATTTCCTGGTGGAGCACAGCGGCACCCGCCACAACCTGGAGGTTGACTTTTTCGGCGGCGAACCGCTGATGAACTTTGAGGTCTGCAAACAGCTGGTTGCCTATGCTCGCAGCATTGAAAAAGAAAAAGGCAAGAACTTCCGCTTCACCCTGACCACCAACGGCATCGGCATCACCGATGAAGTCATTGAGTGGGCCAACAAAGAGTGCTACAACGTGGTTCTTTCTCTGGATGGCCGCAAGGAGGTCAACGACCGTTTCCGCAAGGATATTGCAGGCCGCGGCAGCTATGACCGCATTGTGCCCAAGTTCCAGCAGCTGGTCAAGGCCCGCGGCGGTAAGGGCTACTACATGCGCGGCACCTTCACCCATTACAACACCGATTTCACCAACGACCTGTTCCACATGGCGGATGATCTCGGCTTTGACGAGCTTTCCATGGAGCCGGTCGTGAGCAAGGCCGGCAGTCCCGAAGCCCTGACCGAAGCCGACCTACCCATCCTGTTTGACCAGTATGAGCTGCTGGCCAAGGATATGCTCCGCCGTGAAAAAGCCGGTCATCCCATCACTTTCTACCATTACATGATCGACTTGGCCCATGGCCCCTGCATTTACAAGCGCATTTCCGGCTGTGGTTCCGGCACCGAATATATGGCCGTTACCCCCTGGGGCGACCTGTACCCCTGCCATCAGTTTGTCGGCGACCCGGATTACAAGCTGGGCGATATCTGGAACGGCGTTACCAACACTGAACTGCGGGATGAATTCAAGCTGTGCAACGTGTACGCCCGCCCCGACTGCAAGGATTGCTGGGCACGCCTGTACTGCGCGGGCGGCTGCGCCGCCAACGCCCTGCACGCCACCGGCGATATCCACGGTGTGTATGAATATGGCTGCGAAGTGTTCCGCAAGCGCATTGAATGTGCCCTGATGATCAAAGTAGCCGAAAGCCTTGATCCCGAGCTGGCAGGCCGCGCCGCAACGGCAGCTCCTGCCACCGACGAGGACTGTGGCGACTGTTCCTCCTGCGAATAATTTCCTTTTCCCAGGGTGTATCTGAAAAGTCGAAAATATCGGCTGTTTCTTTGTTTTCAGATACACCTTAACCGCCGAGCCAGCAAAATCGGCGTTTCTTGTTTATCCCCGCACCAAATCTTCCATCAAATTCATCTGGCAAAGCCGGAATAAGGAGCGTAACTTGTATGGAATACCGTGTCTGCCGCAATAATCCTGCCCCCTATAATGACCTCAACGGCAAAATCAGCCTGCTGGGTCTTGGCACCATGCGCCTGCCCCTGCGGGACGCCGCCGACCAGACCAGCATTGACGAGGAAAAGGCACAGGAGATTTTTGATTATGCTTATGCCCACGGCGTGAACTATTTCGATACTGCCTACCCCTACCACGGCGGCATGAGCGAAAAGTTCTGCGGCAAAGCTCTGGCCAAGTATCCCCGCACCAGCTATCACCTTGCCAGCAAACTGCCCGGCTGGCTGTTGAAATGCGATGAGGATGTGCCCCGTATTTTTAACGAGCAGTTGGCCAACTGCCGCACTGATTACTTTGATTTTTACCTCGCTCACTCTGTGCATGAAAGCAGCTGGTCCAATTACGTCAAGTACCACGCCTATGACCAGCTGAACGAGCTGCGCAAGGCGGGCAAAATCAAGCGGCTGGGCTTTTCTTTCCATGGCAGCGCTGAGCAGCTGTCAGAGATCCTTGCTGCAGGCGATTGGGATTTTGTACAGCTGCAGCTCAATTATTTTGACTGGGACTATCAGCAGAGCCGCAAAAAATACGAGCTGTGCGCCGCTGCCGGGCTGCAGGTCATCGTTATGGAGCCGGTGCGCGGCGGGATGCTGAACACCCTTTGCCCTGAAGCCGCCGCCCTGCTGCATCAGGCCGCCCCGGAAAAGAGCCTGGCCAGCTGGGCCATTCGCTGGGTTGCCAGCCTGCCCAATGTGCTGTGCGTACTTTCCGGCATGACTACCCTGGAGCAGGTACAGGATAACGTGGCTTCCATGGATCCCTTTATTCCGCTTTCCACCACCGAGCAGGATACCCTCGCCCGTGCGCTGGATGTGTTCAAGGCCCAAAAGCTTGCCCCCTGCACGGCCTGCAAGTACTGCATGCCCTGCCCCGCCGGGGTCAACATTCCGGGCATGCTGCACGCCTGGAACGAATACCGCCTGTGTGGTGACCGCCTCGCCACCCTAAAAGAGGAATATGAGGACGCCCCCGCCGCCACCCGCGCCGAGCATTGCATCAAGTGCGGTGCCTGCCTGCCCAAATGCCCCCAGCACATCGACATCCGTTCCATGATGAGCACCATCTGCGATACGCTGTGATTTTTGGATTTACGGGGGATTTTTCCAACCTTTTTGAAAAAAGGCTTCGGCGAAAACCTTTAATCCAATAGGTACAATCGTATAAATAAGGCGCACCACGGGGATTATTCTGTGGTGCGCCTGTTTTTTGTTGTTCCTGTTTATGATCCCTGCCTATGCGGAATTACAGCAGGTTTAACCCTTACCACGAACTTTTTCCCGCCGTCCCATTCCGAATTCCTAATTTTTCATTTCTAATTCCTAAGGCAACACCGCACAATTCCCGCCTTGCGGCTTAAGCACCGCTCCGACAGCTGCGGCACGGCATCTGCGTTGCCAAAATGCTCGATAATGTCGGGTTGCGGTACCCGCATCGTGCTTCGGGGGCAAAAGCCCCTCGC
>NZ_PSQF01000084.1:0-11854 GCF_003324125.1 Subdoligranulum sp. APC924/74
GGTGACGTGGCCAAGTGGTAAGGCAAGGGTCTGCAAAACCCTCATTCGGCAGTTCAAATCTGCCCGTCACCTCCATAAGACTGTGATGAAAAAGTTGTCACAGTCTTTTTTGTTGTATCGCCGAAAATTGGCGATTTCGCCAACCAATTTTTAGACACGGTTTTACAGTGTTGTCCAACCATTTTCGGGCGGTTTTCCCACCCTGATGCCCACTATTTTGGCGTAAAGCTGGTCAATAAACGCGATTTTGGGGATGACCACTATGGCTACGGCATGATTTGTGAAAACTGAAATCTTGCGGTACCATAAAAACAGACAAAAATAAAAGGAGCAGCCGGTTAATCTGGCTGCTCCTTTTTGCATCTTTTAATAGTGGAATCTTGTGAAACCTCTAAGGCAATACCGCACAATTCCCGCCTTACGGCTTAAGCACCGCTCCGGCGGCTGCGGCACGGCATCTGCGTTGCCAAAATACTCGATAATACACAAAGTATTATCTGCGCTTTTGGCTTAGCAGCTGCCGCACCTCGCTCGCCGTATCGGCACTTAGAATTATGCGGTATTGCCCTAAATCGTTTTCATCTTTTCCAGCAGCTTTGCGTACACATGCTCCACGAACCACGGCTCGGTGGATTTTACCAGTGCTTCTTCCGGCGTAAACCAGGCCACACCGCTGTTTTCGTCCGCCTTAATGGCAACCGCTTCCTCAGAGTCGGCTTCCAGCAGATAAGTTACATTCAGATGCAGATGGCTGGAAACATAGCATCCACGCTTCACATGCCCATCCACGGTAAGTGACTCTAGCGAGAAAATCTCTTTGGAAACCGGCTGTACGTGCCGGATTCCTGCTTCCTCTTTTACCTCGCGAATGGCAACAGCCAACAGGTCGGTTTCGCCATCCGCGTGCCCGCCCAGCCAGGACCAGGAGTGGTAAATATTGTGGTATACCATCAACACCTTGCTGCGGTTCTTGTTTACCACCCAGGCGGATGCCGTCATGTGTGCCACGGCGTTTTCGCGGCTGAATGCGTTATCATTTGTTTTGATCCAATTCAAAATCAGGGCTTTGTCCTTTTCTTCCTGCTCATTGAACGGGCAGTAACGCTCAATATCATAAATCAATTCCCGGCAGGTCATACCCATGCAGCTCCTTTGCTTTGCGTTATCACTCGCGGTTATCCAGTACATAGATCACGCAGGCAAAGCCCACGATCATGGCAAACAAAATAGCACCGCCAAACCCGCTGCCGGAAAGGCTGACATTCGCATAGAACACAACCAGTGCGGTAAGAAGCATCAGGATGATGGGCGCAACCGTTCTGAACTTATCCATAAAGATACCCTCCTTTGAGCAGCATTCAACGCAGCGTTTACTTTGCTTCCAGTATAGCAGGAACCACCGGGAAAATCTACTGTGCCACAGTGGAAATCTGCCCGCTGCATACAATTTGCCGCGGCTGGTTCTACTGCTCCGCTGCCCGGAATACAGTGGGGGTGTGGAGGTGATACCCCAAATGGACGAGTATTATTCCGTGATCCAGTTCTTGCCGGAACCGCTGCGCACCGAGCTCAAAGCCATGCCGCCGGAACGCGCCGCCCGCGTGCAGGAAATCCGCCTGCGCGCCGGGCAGGCGGTGCAGTTTACGGTGGGCGGGGCCTGGCAGCCGGCGCAGCAGCTGTTGCCTGCAGCACAAACCGCCCTTGCCATCGGCCCGCGCATGCTGCGCAGCTGCTTTGCCGCCCTCTGCCGGGACTCCGCCTATGCCTATGAGGACGAGCTGAAACAGGGCTATTTCACCCTGCCCGGCGGCAGCCGTGTGGGGGTGGCAGGGGTGTGTGGCCCGGCGGGCTTTGCCGATATTACATCTCTCAATCTCCGCGTTGCGCGCCAGGTGCCCTGTGTCCTGCCGCCCCAGCTTCGCCGCACGTTGGATGACTTGAATGGCGGGATTCTAGTCGTAGGCACGCCGGGCAGCGGCAAAACAACTTTCCTGCGCAGCATCATCCGCTATCTGGATACCGCCCGCCGCATTTTCTGCGTGGCGGACGAGCGCGGCGAGCTGCTGACGGCAGGACACACCGTACACTGCGATGTCTACACCCGCTGCACCAAAGCGCAGGCCATCCAGATGGCGCTGCGCTGCATGAACCCTCAGGTCATCGTGTGTGATGAGCTGGGCACCCAGGCGGACCTCCAGGCCGTGGAAGCGGGCCTGGCCTGCGGCGTGGTGTTTGTGGCAAGTGTCCATTGCGATACCCTGGAAGCGCTGAACCGCAAACCGCCTACTGCCCGCCTGCTGGCGATGGGGGCCTTTGAAACCCTGGTACTGCTGGATGGCCGCGTGAACCCCGGCCATGCAGTGAAGGTCTGCACCCTGGCATGATGCTGTACTGCCGTTTGCTGGGAGCTGTGCTGCTGGTGTGTACAGGCTTTGCTGCCGGCCAGGCGCACTGCCAGCGGCTGTGGGCACAGTGGCGGGCGGTGTGCGGCTTTGAGCGTTTGCTTACTTATCTGGCGGACCAGCTTGCCTTTTGCGCCCTGCCCAGTGCGGAGCTGCTGGCCGCCGCGGCGGAACACCCGGCGTTTGCCGCCTACTGCCCGCCGAATGCTGCATCCTTTGCGGAATTACGCCTACCCCCACCGCTTGCTAAAACCTGCGGAGCGGAGCTGCATGCCGGGCTGCACACCATTGCCCTGTGCAGCAGGCAGCAGGCCCCGCAGACCATGCGCACGCTGGCCGCCCTGTGCCACCGCACCGCCCAAGGCCAGTATGCCGCCGCCCAGCAGGCCGCTGTGCTTGCCCCTAAACTGGGACTTTGCGGCGGGCTGCTGGCGGCCATTCTGCTCTGGCCCGCGGGGTGAAGCAGGGGATAACTGAAAAGGCGAAAGCGCGGCCGGCTTTTTATAGGGGAACCATCATGAACATTGATCTTGTATTCAAAATTGCGGCCACCGGCATTATTGTTGCGGTGCTCAACCAGCTGCTCACCCGCTCTGGGCGGGAGGATCAGGCTATGATGACCACCCTTGCGGGCTTGATCGTGGTACTTAGCATGCTGGTGCGCCAAATCAGCGATTTGTTTGTGCTGATCAAAGCGCTGTTTGATTTGTGATTGGTCATGGATAACGATGCTTATCTTAAAAGCGGCCGCCCTTGCCATTGTCGTCTGCGTGCTGGTGCTCTGCTTAAAAAAGGACCAGCCCGGCTTTGCGTTCCTGCTTTCTTTGTGCGGCGCGGCGGGGCTGCTGTGGTTCGCGGTGCAGCAATTGCGCCCACTGCTGGCCCGGCTGCAGCAGCTGGCCGGGCAGGCTGGCGGCGATTCGTTCAGCATTCTGCTGCAGGTGCTGGCCATCGCTTTTGTGGCCCAGCTGGCGGCGGACCTTTGCCGCGAAGCCGGCCTTGCTGCCGCCGCGTTCTGTATGGAATTCGTGGGCCGCATTTTGGCTATGCTGCAGGCATTGCCTCTGCTGCAAAGCTTGCTGGCCTCGTTTTTGTCCTTTTTATCGTGATAGCCTTCCCGCTGCCAGCCGCCGCGGCAGAACTGCCCGCTGGGGTGCAGCAGATTTTGCAGCAAAGCGAACTGACGCCGGACAAGCTCGTTCACATTACCTTGCAGGAGCTGCTGCAAACGCTGGCTGGTTGGCTGAAAAACGCCTGGGGGCAGCCGCTGCAACTGGCCCGGCGCGCGGTGCTGTTTTTGCTGCTTTCCAGCTGTGTTGGGCTGATGGCGGACGGTGGTGCCTGGCGGGACTGTGTGGACCTTGTGGCTGTGCTCGGCTTTGGCACCATTGCGCTGAATCAAATGACATCTCTCGTGCAGCAGGTTGCCCAGGCAGCCAACACCAGCCAGTTGTATGTATCCGGTTTTGTGCCGGTGTTTGCCGGGGTAGTACTGCTGGCGGGCCAAACCGCCGGAGCTGCCGTGTACAGCACGATGTTTTATGCCATGGCGGCCTTTCTGGCGGAAGTGCTGCAAAACTTACTGCTGCCGCTGCTGCAAATCTATTTCTGCTTTTCCGTTTCTGCGGCCCTTTGGGGGGATAGTGGCATTGCCGATGCCGCAAACCTGTTTGCCCGCTGTTTTACCTTTGCGCTCAAACTGTGCGGTATGCTGTTTACCTTTGTGCTGGGGCTGCAAAATGTGTTGGCCGCCGGGACTGACCGTGCAGCCTTAAAAATCGGCAAAAGCGTGCTGAGTGCTGCCGTGCCCGTCGTGGGGGATGCCGCTGCGGCGGCTCTGGGCAGTGCTTCCGCCGCAATCGGACTACTCAAAGGCTCATTGGCGTTGGCGGCGGTGGCGGCCCTGGGGGCAGCGTTTGCCCCGGTGCTGGCGCAGTGCGGGCTGTACTGGCTGGTGTTTTCCGGCATGGGCATTCTGGCGGCGGGACTGGGGCAAAAGCGCAGCAAGCAGATCTGCACCCTATTTGGCCAGGGGACGCGGCTGTGCGGGGCTATCTTGGTACTATATTTCTTTCTGGTAATTCTATCCACGCTGTTGCTGCTGCTTGGCGGGAATGGGGGCTGACTTATGGATACGCTGTGCCACGCGGCACTGGTTTGCTGCATCTTGTCCGCCCTGGCTGGGCTGGTGCGGACATTCTGGCCGCAAAATGGGTTCAAGCCAGTCATAAATGCGGTGCTTACGCTGTATATTATAACATCGGTCCTCCATGCGGTATCCGGCATGAACTGGCAGGGCTTTGCCGCGCAGCTCCAAAACTTTGCCAGCCAGAGCGCCCCCGGCGAGGACTATACCGCTTACGGCGCAGAGCTTGCCATGCAGGAATCCGCCGCAGCACTGCAAAAGCTTTTGCGGCAAAGCGGCATCGAATCCGTTGTGCAGCCGCAGGCGGGCGGCGTGCATGTGCGGCTGGTTTACCCGGCGGACCGGGAACAGGCGGAAACCCTGCTGCAAAATTTTGCGGGGGACCTGCCCTATACGCTGGAGAACACCCAATGACCGCAAAACAGAGTATCGCCTGGCTGCAGGCGGCGTGGAAGGATGATAAAAAGCGTATCAATCTCTTGTTGGTATCCGGCCTGGCGGGCATGCTGCTGCTCTGTATGTCGGAATGGCTGCCAGCCAGGCAAAGCACACAAAATGCCGCGCAGAGCAGCCAGCAGAGCCAGACGGCAGCGGAGTATGAACAGCAGCTGGAAACCCGCCTTGCCGCCCTGATCCGTGCCATGGACGGCGCAGGCGAAACCGTTGTTATGGTAACGCTGGACTGCGGGGAGGAAACCACCTATGCAGCGGATACCCGGATAGAGAAAACCAGCGAGGACACCCGCAGCAGCGCCGCCAGCCAGCGCACCCATCTGCTGGCCGGTGCACAGCCGGTGGTGCAGTCGGTTCAGGCACCGCAGGTGCGCGGCGTGGCCGTGCTTTGCCAGGGCGGGGGTAATGCCGGGACCCAGCGCCGCATCACAGAACTGGTCAGCGCCCTGACCGGCGTGGGGGCCAGCCATATTACCGTAAACAAAATGCAATCATAGGGAGGGCTAACGATATGGAAGGCAGAGCAACCAAACGGTATGCCACATTGGCGGCGCTTACCCTGGCGTTGGGCGGTGCAGTGTTTTTGAACTGGTCGTTCGCCGGGCGCACCCCGCAGGCGGGAACGCCGGAAGCCGTTGTGCAGACTTCGGCGGAAGCTGACGAGGACACGGTACAGACTGCCGCCCGGCAGCCGGAAACAAACGCGGCGGTGGAACCCATGACCGCCCAGGCAGTGTTTGATCCGCTGGAAAGTGAACCTCAGACCGCCGCCCAGGCGGATGCAGCGGAAGAAATGGAATCGGGCGGGCAGGCAGGCAAAAATTACGGCGAAGCCCAGCTTGTCAGCGTCAGCAAGGATTCCGGTACGGAATTTTTTGAACAGGCACGTCTGAACCGCTCCAAAGCGCGGGACGAGGCACTGGACGCTATCAAAAAGACACTGAAAAGTGCGGATTTGAGCGAAAGCGAAAAAGACAGCATTACCCAAAAGCTGCAAAACCAGATCAGCAGCATCACGGTGGAATCCAGCATTGAAAGCCTGATTAAATCCAAAGGCTTTGCGGACTGTGTTGTCAGCATTGGGGAGGGACGCGCGGATATCACCGTTATGACAGAAAACGACGCCCTGACCGCGGATGAAGTGACCCGCATCCGGGATGCCGTTTTAGGCAAGTGCAAGGGCCTGAGCGCGCAGGATATCACCGTTGTGGAGGTAAGATAAACCATGACCGGCAGGGAAGCGCTGCATAACCGCAGTCAAACCTTGCCGGTTTTGCTTTTTATGCAGGAATCATGAATAAGTATTGCAAAAAATAGCAAAAGAGGGTATTATAAACTAATAGTCAACCTCTTCGGCGCACTAAAGCACAAGGTTGGCGTGCAGTGCAAATGTGCAGCACTGCAGGAATGGTGCGGAGAACTTGCTCAGCACTGGTATAGATAAGGGAGGAAATGTTATGAAAAAGTTGATTTCTTTTGCTGTGGCGGGCATGTTTGCCCTCAGCCTTGCGGCCTGCGGCTCCAGCAGCAGTGCAGCTGCAAGCGTCACGAAAAGCTCTGCCGAAAGCACGGCAGCATCCACCGCTGACAGCGCCGCTGCAGACAGCGACTTGGCCTACCTGCAGAACAAGGGCAAAATGACCATCGGCTACACCGTGTATGAGCCGATGAACTACACCGATGAAAGCGGTACCTTTACCGGTTTTGATACCGAACTGGCAACAGCTGTGTGTGAAAAGCTGGGTGTGGAGCCGGATTTTGTCGAGATCAACTGGGATACCAAAGAGACCGAGCTGGCTGCCAAGAGCATTGACTGCATCTGGAACGGCCTGACCCTGACCGATGACCGCGAGACCAATATGGCCTGCACCAAGCCTTACGTCAAGAATGCACAGGTGGTTGTGATGAAGGCTGACGCCGATTACACCTCCACCGCAGACCTTGCCGGTAAGACCGTTGTGGCTGAGTCCGGATCTGCTGGCGAAACTACCATTGAAGAGGACGAGGGCCTGCAGCAGGCAGACTTTGTTGCCAAGAGCGTGCAGACCGACTGCCTGATGGAAGTTGCTGCCGGCACCGCTGACGCCGCTGTTCTGGACCTGACCCTGGCTAGCGCTATGATCGGCGAAGGCACCGACTATGCAAACCTTGTCATCAAGGACGAGCTGAATGTGGAAGAATACGGTGCTGCTTTCCGCAAGGGCAGCGATGTCGCCGCCGCTGTGGATACTGCTTTCGATGAACTGAAAGCGGACGGTACCATGCAGACCCTGGCCGACAAATACGGCCTGACCCTGGCAGACTGATCATGGGGGAAGCGGGTGTGATTTGGAGCCGCCTGACCAGCGCCTTCCTAATGAACTGTCAGCTTTTTGGGCTGACGCTGTTGTTTGCCCTGCCGCTTGGCCTTTTGGTGTCACTTGGCTCCATGAGCCGGTTCACACCGCTGCGGGGCGTGGTCAAAACCTTTGTGTGGATCATCCGTGGCACGCCGTTGATGCTGCAAATCATCGTTATCTACCTTGGCCCCGGTCTGATGGGCTTTGCCAGTCCTTGGGGTTCCAGCACCAATGGCCGCCTGCTGGCGGCGGTGGTGGCGTTTGTCATCAATTACGCCTGCTATTTTTCCGAAATTTACCGCGGCGGTATTGAGTCTGTTCCCGTTGGCCAGACGGAAGCTGGGCAGGTGCTTGGCATGACCAAGAGTCAGATTTTTTTCCGCGTTACGCTGCTGCAGGTCATCAAGCGCATCCTGGCCCCCATGGGCAATGAGGTCATGACCTTGATCAAAGATACCTCCCTTGCCAATGTGATCGCCAACAAGGAAATCATCATGATGGCAAAGGAATACAGCGCCAAGGGCTTGATCTGGCCGCTGTTCTCCACCGCGCTTTTCTTCCTGGTGTTTGTCGGGGCAATGACCCTGCTGTTCAACTGGCTGGAAAAAAAGCTCAGCTATTTCCGGTAAGGGGGACGTACATATGGCACTTTTGGAAGTTACCGGCATCAGCAAAAACTTTGGCAGTACCCATGTGCTGCAAAACATCTCTCTCAACCTGGAAAAAGGCGAAGCACTGGCCATCATCGGTTCTTCCGGCTCCGGCAAAACAACGTTGCTGCGCTGCCTGAACTTTTTGGAAACGCCGGATACCGGTGTGATCCGTGTGGACGGCAAAACCCTGTGGGATGCCGCTGACCCGGCCACCCACCGTGAAAGTGAAGTGCGCAAAAAGCGCCTGCATTTCGGCCTTGTGTTCCAAAACTTCAACCTTTTCCCGCAGTATACGGCTTTGCAGAACATTACCCTGGCCGGGGAGCTGCTGGCAAAAGAAAAACCGGAGTATAAAGCCAACCGCAAAGCTATTCATGCGGAACTGGAAGAAAAAGCTCGCACCCTTCTGGCACAGATGGGCCTTTCGGAGCGGGAAAACCATTACCCGCACCAGCTTTCCGGCGGCCAGCAACAGCGTGTGGCTATTGCCCGCGCCCTGGCGCTGGAACCGGATATCCTTTGCTTTGATGAACCAACCAGCGCCCTTGACCCGGAGCTGACCGGCGAAGTTCTGCGCGTTCTGCGCGATCTGGCCGACCAGAAAACTACCATGATCATTGTCACGCACGAAATGTCTTTTGCGCGCGATGTGGCAGACCGCATCCTGTTTATGGATGGCGGCGTGGTGGTCGAGGAAGGCCCTGCCCACCAGGTGATCGAACACCCGCACGAGGAACGCACCAAACAGTTCCTTTCCCATTACGGCACCTGATGCCCCGGATGACCGCCGCTCGGTGGTCATTCCAAGCGGCATAAAATAACAAACAAAATGCTCCCTGCCTGTTTTACCGGCTGTACGGTAACCAGGCAGGGAGCTTTTGCTATTTTATAACGCCGTGAAGCGATAAGAATTGAAAATAATGGAAATCAGAGATAGAACAGCAAGTTTATTTTGCCTCGATCTCATCCAATTCTTTCAGCCACAAAGCGTTGCAGGCATCGCTCGGCATACGCCAGTCGGCGCGGGGGCTGAGGGTGACGGAACCAACCTTCGGTCCATCTGGCAGGCAGCTGCGCTTGAACTGCTGGGCAAAGAACCGGCGGTAGAAGTTGCGCAGCCAGGCCAGCAGCACTTCCGGCTCATACCGCCCGGCAAATGCGGCCAACGCCAGGTGATAAATCTTGGCGGGTCCAAACCCAAAGCGCAGCACATAATACAGGTAAAAATCATGCAGCTCATACGGCCCAACCAGCTTTTCGGTCTGCTGGGCAATGGTGCCATCCGCGGCGGAGGGCAGCAGCTCCGGGCTGACTGGGGTATCCAGAATATCCACCAGCACATCACGCAGCACCGGCTGGCCGCAGGTATCGGCCACATACTGCACAATGTGGCGCACCAGTGTTTTGGGCACCCCGGCGTTCACACCGTACATGCTCATGTGGTCGCCGTTGTAGGTGGCCCAGCCGAGGGCCAGCTCGCTCAAATCTCCGGTGCCGATCACAAAGCCGCCGTTCTTGTTGGCGTAATCCATCAATTCCAGCGTGCGCACACGGGCCTGGCAGTTTTCAAAGGTCACATCATAGGTGTGCGGGTCTTGGCCGATATCAGCAAAGTGGCTTTCCACCGTGTTGGTAATGTTGATTTCGGTAAAGCTGACGCCCAGTGCTTCGCACAGAATCTCCGCGTTGGAGCGAGTGCGCTTGGTAGTTCCAAAGCAGGGCATGGTAATGGCAATAATGTCCTTGGGGCCACGGCCCAGCACCTTGCAGGCGCGCACGGCAACCAGCAAAGCCAGGCAGGAATCCAACCCGCCGGAAATACCCACAACAGCGCACTTGGCGTGGGTGTGCTCCATACGCTTGGCAAGGCCCTCAGCCTGGATGCGCAAAATCAGCTCGCAGCGCTCGGCGCGAGCAGCATCATTCTGCGGCACAAATGGCGTGGGGGAAACAAACCGCGTCAGCGGTGCTTCTGCCACTTCCAAATCAAAGCTGATGGTCGTGTATCCGGCGGCATCCGGCACAAAGGTCGTGTTGCGGATACGCTCCTGCACCATGCGGCCAAGGTCCAGCTCGGTTGCGGCGGTACCGTTGGCGAAAGGCTCGGCCTCGCACAGCAGTGTACCGTTTTCCGCAATCAGATTGTGGGCGGCAAAGGTCATATCGGTGGTGCTTTCACCGTGCCCGGCGTCAGCATACACATAACCGCACAGCAGGCGGGCGCTCTGCCCAGCCACCAGCTCCCGGCGGTAGGCAGCTTTGCCTACCGTTTCATCGCTGGCAGAAAGGTTTGCAACCACCGTTGCCCCGGCCAGCGCATGGCTACAGCTGGGGGGCACAGGGGCCCAAAGGTCCTCACAGATTTCCACCCCAAGCACAAACTCCGGCATCTCGCGGCAGGCAAACAGCAGGTTGGTGCCAAACAGAGTGCGCTGCCCGGCAAAGGTGATTTCAAACGCATCTTTTGGGCCCGGCACAAAATGGCGGCGCTCGTAAAACTCGCCGTAATTGGGCAGGTAGGTTTTGGGTACAAGGCCCAACAGTTGCCCCTTGCAAACAACCGCTGCACAGTTGTACAGCTTGCCGTTATGGCGCACCGGCAGGCCAACCAACGCCACCACGTCCAGCTCTTTGCTGGCATCGAGAATCTGAATCAGCCCATCCTCGGCGCCGCGGCACAGTGTTTCCTGCAAAAACAGATCGCTGCAGGTATAGCCGGTCAGGGTAAACTCCGGCAGGCAGAGCAGTTTGGTTCCGGCAACAGTCTGTGCGCGCATGGCGGCAATGATCTGCTGCGTATTGTAGGCACAGTCAGCAACATGCAGCGCAGGGCTGACGGCTGCTGTGCGCAAAAATCCGTATTTCATGGGTAGCCCCCTTAATCATAATAAAATAACACTGGTACCATGATAGCATAGCCACCCGGGAAAGGCAAGAAGAGGCAATTTACAAGATGACAAAATGTAATATATAGTTGACATAATGTAAGGCACATGCTATACTGCAATCACAGCAGCAAAGCAAGGGACTGCCACAAAAGGATGCAAGAAAAGGGGAGCCATATGCCCAAAAACCTGAAACTAAAAGCTGCCCGTGCCGAAAAAGATATGACACAGGCCGCTTTGGCCGAAGCCGTCGGCGTTTCGCGCCAGACCATCAACGCGATTGAAAAAGGGGAGTATAACCCCACCATCAACCTGTGCCGCGCGATCTGCAAGGCACTTGGCAAAACATTGGACGAACTGTTCTGGGAGGAACCATAAATGAAACAAAATATTTTCAGCAAAAAGAACCAGCTGGACGAAATGCAGGAACAGACCCTGCGCAAAATTGAAAGCCGCGGCTTCTGGCTGATGTGGTGGGGCCTGTTTGCCGTTATGATATTCCAGCTTATGATGCAGGCGGACATCAGCCAGATGGCAGGGGAATGGATCGTGTTTATGGCCGCGTGCCTTTACACGCTGGAAGAATGCCTGCGCAATGGCATTTGGGACCGCCACATCAAGGCCAGCCTTAGTACCAGCATTGTGGGCAGCCTGGTCGGTGGTGTGCTTTCCGCAGTGGTCATGATGTTTGCGACCCATAGCCTGGCTGTTGCCGGTGTGACCGGCGTTATTACGGTCGTGTTCACCTTTACGCTGATGCAAGCGGCAATTTCGGAGTATAAAAAACGCCACCAGGAACTGGAAAACGCGCCGGAAGAAACTGATGAACAGAAATAAAAACTGCCGGCAGTATGGTTTATAATAAGGCGTTTTGCTGCGCTGCAAAACGGATACGCTAAGGCAACACCGCACAATTCCCGCCTTGCGGCTTAAGCACCGCTCCGGCAGCTGCGGCACGGCATCTGCGTTGCCAAAA
>NZ_PSQF01000085.1:0-11756 GCF_003324125.1 Subdoligranulum sp. APC924/74
ATTATCTGCGCTTTTGGCTTGGCATCTGCCGCACCTCGCTCGCCGTATCGGCACTTAGAATTATGCGGTATTGCCCTGAGAGAAGAAAGCAGAACGAACATGAAAGAAAGAGGGGCTTACGATGAAAAAGGCAACACGGGTTCTTTCTCTTACCATGGCGGCAGCGATGGCGGCAGGCGTTTTGGGCGGCTGTTCTTCCAGCGCACAGGGCGGCACAACCAGCACGGCAGATACTTCCAGTGCCGCTTCCACCACAGCATCCAGCGCGGACAGCGGTAATGTGATCCGTGTTGGTGTGGTCTGCTCCATGACCGGCGGCTCCGCCATTTACGGCGAGGGTGCCCAGAACGCGGTGGATATGGCTGTGGAGGAGATCAACTCCGGCGATTCCGGCTACACGGTCGAGATCGTCAACGGCGGCAAGGTGGCTGACGATGCCAAGGACGCCAAGCAGGCCATGAACGCTTACAACAAGGTCATGGCAGATTCCCCGGCCGCTATCGTGGGCAGCTTCTTCTCTTCCGTTACACTGCCTATGGCGACCCAGGCTGCCAATGACGGAATGCTGCTGCTGGCAACCGGCGCTACCAACGTGGATGTGACCCAGAAAGGCTCTACGATCTTCCGTAACTGCTTCATTGACCCGTATCAGGGCAAGATGGCCGCCCTGTTTGTTAAGAGCAAGGGATTCAGCAAGGTAGCCGTGATTTATGCCAAGGATGATGACTATTCCAACGGCCTGAAGGACGCTTTTGTAGAAAATTGCGAGGCCAACGGCATTGAAATTACCTATACCGGCGAGTGCATGAGCACTGATACTGACTTTTCCTCCCAGGCAGCACAGGCCGTGGCTTCCGGCGCAGAGTTTTTGTATTATCCCTGCTTCCTGGATACGGTACCGCTGTTTGTAGGCGCAGCGCGCAACGCGGGCTTTACCGGTACCATCATGGGCGGCGATGCCTGGGATGGCGCGGATACCACCGGCCTGGAAGACAAGTTTGATGACTGCTACTTTACCAACCACTACTCCAGCGAGGATACCGCCCCCGCCGTTCAGAACTTTGTGCAGAAGTACACCGAAAAGTACGGCACCGAAAGCCTGAACGCCTGCGCGGCCCTGTACTATGACGCCATCTACATGCTGCTGCAAGCTGCCGAGAATGGCGGCGGCACCGATACCGCAAGCCTGGTAAAAGGCATGACCGGTATGGAGTTTACTGGCGTTGGCGGCAAGATCAAGCTGGACGAAAACGGCGACGCCATCAAGAGCATTGCATTCAACACCTTTGTTGACGGCAAGGTCAAGTGGTCTGAAACGCTGGATTCCGATGGCAACCTGGTTTCCTCCGCTGAGTAAAGGCAACACCGCACAATTCCCGCCTAACGGCTCAAGCACCGCTCCGGCGGCTGCGGCACGCATCTGCGTTGCCAAAATGCTCGATAATGTCGGGTTGCGGTACCCGCATCGTGCTTCGGGGGCAAAAGCCCCTCGCACTCTGCGACCGCTGCCCCTGCTTCGGTTCGCTGTTTCCGCCACTGGCGGCGCTCACCTTTGCAGCATCCAGTATTATCTGCGCTTTTGGCTTAGCATCTGCCGCACCTCGCTCGCCGTATCGGCACTTAGAATTATGCGGTATTTCCTAAAGTTTTTTAGATTCCCCTAAAACACCCCCTCCAGAGCAAAGGCGCAATGGTGCGCGCGGCAATGCAAGCAGCCACGCGCACTTTTTTATTTTTTGGATTTCCCCGAATCAAACATTCACAAAAAATGATAGGAAAGGTGAATGGACCATGACTGCATCATTATTTGTTCAGGGCCTGATCAACGGCCTGAACCAGGGCGCTATTTATGCGCTGATCGCGTTGGGCTACACCATGGTTTACGGTATCATCCGCATGATCAACTTTGCCCACGGCGATTTTATCATGATCGGTGCTTACACATTGTTTTACACCATCCCGCTGATGGTCGATGCGGGAATGCCCGCCTGGATGGCCGTGATTGTGGCCGTTGCGGTGTGCGCGCTGGTTGGTGTGCTGGTTGAGATCCTGGCTTACCGCCCGGTGCGCAAGGCCGGGCCCATGTCCGCCTTGATTACCGCACTGGCCATGAGCATCTTTTTGGAAAACCTGGCCATGGTGCTGTTTGGCGCCAAGCCGCATAACGTGCAGGCTATTTTCAGCCTGCCCACCATTACGGTCGGCGGGGTATCGCTGCCGCTGAACGTGCTGCTGACCATTGGCATCGGCGTTGCGATGATGCTTTGCATGCAGCTGTTTGTAAAAAAGACCAAGCTGGGCAAGGCCATGCGCGCCGTCCCGCAGGATAAGGATGCTTCCACCCTGGTGGGCATCAACGTGAACAAGATCATCACCTTGACCTTTGCCATCGGCTCCGGTCTGGCGGCGGTGGCAGCGCTGATGTACTGCTCCACCTACCCCCGCGTTACCACCGATATGGGCTCCATGATGGGCATGAAAGCCTTCATCGCCGCAGTTCTGGGCGGCATTGGCATCATCCCCGGCGCCATGATCGGCGGCATTCTGGTCGGCCTGATTGAAATTTTTGTCAAGCTGTTTGCCCCCGGCTGGTACGAAGCCGTTACTTACGGCACATTGATCGTGATCCTGCTGGTCAAGCCCGCCGGTATCCTGGGCAAGAACACCGGCGAAAAAGTGTAAGGGAGGGAGCAGAGCAATGAGTAAAAAAATAAAAGGCTCCTATCTTTTGAACGCTGTGGGCGTGGCGCTGGTGTTTGCCCTGTTGACAGGGCTGTTCGCCGCCAATGCGTTCGGCACCTCCACCACCTATATTCAGGGCATCTGCACCACCGCCTGCTACACCATCATCATGGTCACATCGCTGAACCTGGTAGTTGGCTTTATGGGCGAGTTCTCCTTGGGGCATGCGGGGTTTGTTTCGGTCGGCGCTTATGTCTCCGCCATTGTATCCGGCGCGCTGGCAGGCAAAGGGCTTTCGGATCTGGGGCTGTTCCTGATCGCGCTGCTGGTCGGCGGCCTGGCTGCGGGCATCATGGGCGTACTGGTCGGCATCCCGGCGCTGCGCCTGCGCGGCGACTATCTCGCCATTGTCACCATGGCGTTTGCCGAAATCATCCGCGTCTGCTTCTGCAACTTTTCCATCACCGGCGGCGGTAAAACAATGAGCGGCATCCTCAAGCTGTCCACCTTCCCGCGGGTATTCTGGATCATGGTGGTCTGCGTTACCATCATGTACCTGTTCGTCCGCAGCAAATATGGCCGCACCGTGCAGGCCATCCGTGAGGACTACATCGCGGCTTCGGCTTCCGGCATCAACGTGACCTATTACAAGGTCATGACCTTTGCCATCAGCGCATTCTTTGCCGGTATCGGCGGCGGTATTTATGCCCATTACATGACGGCAATGATCCCCACCAACTTCAACTTTAACTATTCCGCAGAGCTGTTGAGCGAAGTGATCATCGGCGGCACCGGTTCGCTGACCGGTTCCATCATCGGCGCAGCGTTCCTGAGCGCTTTACCGGAACTGATGCGTGAATTTTCTACCTACCGCATGCTGGCCTACTCGGTGGTTCTGGTGCTGGTCATGCTGTTCCGTCCCGGCGGCATCTTTGGCCGGTGGGAATTCAGCCTGACCTGCGCGCTGGAAAAACTGACCGGCCGCGGCACGGTAAAAGCAAAAGCAGAAAAGGGGGCCTGAACCATGGCACAACCCGTTTTGAAATGCCAGCACCTTGGCATCCAGTTTGGCGGCCTGAAAGCCGTGGATGATTTTAATATGGAAATCGGCGAATCCGAGCTGGTGGGGCTGATCGGCCCCAACGGCGCAGGCAAAACCACCGTGTTCAACCTGATCACTGGTGTGTATAAGCCGACCGAAGGCTCCCTTTACCTGAATGGTGAGCGGATGAACGGCAAAAAGACCCACCAGATCGTTCATGCAGGCATTGCCAGAACCTTCCAGAATATCCGCCTGTTCAAAAAAATGACGGTGATCGAAAACGTCAAAGCTGCCATGCTGGAAGAACTGACCTACAACATGCCGCAGGCCATCTTCCGCACCAAGGCGTACTGGCAGCAGGAAGCCGCCGCCACCGCACGCGCCAAAGAGCTGCTGCAGGTGGTGCACCTTTCCGGCAAGGAGGACCTGGAGGCCGACAACCTGCCCTATGGTGAGCAGCGCCGCCTGGAGATTGCCCGCGCGCTGGCCACCAACATGAAGCTGCTGCTGCTGGACGAACCGGCCGCCGGTATGAACCCGACTGAAACGGAGGAACTGCTGGAGATTATTGATTATATCCGGAGCGAATTCAAGGTATCGGTGCTGCTGATCGAGCATGACATGAGTTTGGTCATGAAGATCTGCGAGCGAATCCAGGTGCTGGACTTTGGTACCACGATCGCTTCCGGCACACCGGCAGAGATCGCCAATGACCCCCATGTGATTGAAGCATACCTGGGCAAAGACAAAGAGGAGGAGGTCGAAGCAGATGCTTGAAGTAAAAGACCTTCATGTCAATTACGGCGCGGTACACGCGCTGAACGGCATATCGCTGCATGTGGATGACGGCGAGATCGTATCCCTGATCGGGGCAAACGGCGCGGGCAAAACCACCACCCTGCGCACCATTACCGGGCTGGAAAAAGCTGCGTCCGGCAGCGTGATGTTTGACGGGCACGACCTGCGCAAGGCGGAACCCAGCAAGATCATTACCTACAAGCTGGCCCATGTGCCGGAAGGGCGGCATATCTTCCCCCAGATGACGGTGGAAGAAAACCTGGAAATGGGCGCTTATGCCGACCCGGCCGGGATGGAAGAGACGATGAAGGATGTGTATAAGCGCTTCCCCCGTCTGGAAGAGCGCCGCCGCCAGCTGGCGGGCACCCTTTCCGGCGGCGAGCAGCAGATGCTGGCCGTAGGCCGCGCCCTGATGGCAAAGCCCAAAATGATTTTGATGGATGAACCTTCGATGGGCCTTTCGCCCCTGTTGGTCAAAGAGATCTTTGCCATCATTCAGGAAGTAAACAAGCAGGGCATCACGATCCTGCTGGTGGAACAGAACGCAAAGATGGCGCTGGCCATCTCGGATCGCGCCTATGTGCTGGAAACCGGCAACATCAGCATTGAGGGCAACGCCGCGGATCTGCTGAACGACCCGCGCGTGAAGAAAGCCTATCTGGGCCAGTAAGGAGGGGTGGAAAATGTATCCCGATTATCCGTATTTTGCAGTCGCCATTACCCGCACCTGTGGTTCGGGCGGCGGCAGCTACATTGGCAAGCAGCTGGCAAAGGCATTTGACATTGACCTGTATGACCGCAAGCTGCTGCGCCTTGCCTCAGAGGACAGCGGCATCAGCGAGGAACTGTTTGCCCGCGCCGATGAGAACACCCGCAAAACCATGCTGTACCGGGTTTCGGAACGGGTGTATGACGGCAGCATCATCCCGCCGGAAAGCGGCAACTTTATCAGCGATGAAAACCTGTTCAACTACCAGGCCAAGGTGCTGCGGGAGCTGCTGAACGAGGAAAGCTATATCTGCGTGGGCCGCGCGGCGGACTTTGTTCTGCGGGATAAGCCCAACGTGCTGACCGTGTATGTGGATGCCCCCTATGACTGGCGTGTGGAGCGCGAGATGAAGCGCCAGGGCATTGGCAGCAGCCAGGCCAAGCACTATATTGACAAGCTGGACCGCTACCGTGAAAGCTATTACAAATACCACACCGGCCGCCAGTGGAAGCGGGTGGAAAATTATGACCTCTGCCTGGATTCCGCCGCCATTGGGCTGGATAACTGCGTGGAGCTGATTAAAAAAGTGATTGAACTGAAATTTGATGTGAAAGCCAAATAACGGCTGAACATAAAGGCAACCAAGATGAGAGGAGTAAGGGAAAATGGAATCCATTGCATATTATGATGGCAAAATCGGCGCACCGGAAGAATTGATGGTGCCGTTCAATGATCGCGTTCACTTTTTTGGCGATGGCTGCTACGATGCCACCGTTGGCGCGAACGGCAAGGTATACCTGCTGCAGGACCACCTGGACCGCTTTTTTACCAGCGCCAAGGCACTGGATATCAACATCCCGATGAGCAAGGCCGAGCAGGGAAGGCTGCTGACCGACCTGCTGGCCAAGGTGGACAGCAAGGTCAACTTTGTATACTGGCAGGTCACCCGCGGTGTGGAGCCCCGCAACCATGTGTATGAGGAAGGCGTGCCCGGCAAGCTGTGGGTTTCCATCCGGCCCAACACCCTGAACGACCCCGACAAGCCCATCCGCCTGAACTCTGAGGAGGACACTCGCTTTTACCACTGCAACATCAAAACGCTGAACCTGCTGCCCAGCGTTATGACCGCCCAGCGCGCCAAGCTGGCCGGCATGAGCGAGACCGTGTTCCACCGCGGGAATATTGTAACGGAATGTGCGCACTCCAACGTTTCGGTGCTGAAAGACGGGATTTTCTATTCCCACCCGAACGATGAGCTGATTTTGCGCGGCATTGCCAAGACCCACATGCTGCAGGCCTGCTACCGCCTGGGCATTACCGTGATGGAAAAACCGTTCACGGTGGATTTCCTGCGCGATGCGGATGAGATCATCGTGACCTCCTCCTCCAACTTCTGTCTGCATGCCTGCGAGTTTGAGGGCAAGCCCGCCGGCGGCAAGGACCCCGCTACCCTGAAAGCCATCCAGGACGAAGTGCTGAAAGAGTTCTATGACTATACCGGCTGCGAAAGTCTGTGGGGCTGAAAAGGGGGAAAACACCATGACCCGTGACGAACTGGAAAAACGCAATGTAGGCGAAAATCTGGATGCCATCATGTGTCTGGACCCCCGCGGTTACGGGGTGTGCCGCATTTTGTACGCGGGCAGCCGGGCATATACCGGGGAGCCGACCGCCATGCACGCAGCCGAAGCGTTGTGCAAAGCCATCCACCCCGGCGACCCAGTGTATATCCTAGTCGGGTTTGTATTGCTGCCCCACAAGGTGCCGGAAATGGACGGTTCTGTCAGCGCGATCCTGCTGGCGCGGTCTCTGGTATTGGCCTTTGGGGCAAAGCCGATCATCGTCTGCCCGCAGGACAGCGTGGAAGCCTTTAAGAAATGCGGCAATGTGGTGGGTCTGCATGTGTATGAGGACCTGGATACCGCCATGGAGCTGCCGCTGAGCCTTGGCGTTGTGGCCTTTACCAAAGATAAGGCCAAAGCCCCCGCCCAGGCCAAAGCGCTGGCGGATAAGATTTTACCCGCAGCGGTGATCTCGGTGGAAGCCTGCGGCGGCAACGCCAAGGGTGTTTACCACAATGCGGTGGGCAAGGATGTGACCGCACTGGAAGCCAAAAGCGATGTGCTGTGGAACGAACTGCGCGCCCGCGGCGTGCCCAATGTGGCCATCGGCGATCTGGGCAACGAGATCGGCATGGGCACCATTGGGGAGCACATTAAAAAATATGTGCCCTTCACCGCCCCCGGCGAATGCCAGGACGGCTGCTGCGGCGGCATTCTGGCCGCAAGCAGCACCGATAACATCATCACGGCAACCTGCTCTGACTGGGGCTGCTATGCGCTGATGGCCGCGCTGGCCTACCTGAAAAAGGATATGGACATCCTGCACCGGGAGGAGATGGAAAGCGAGGTCATGCGGGTGCTTTCCCGCAATGGCATGATCGATATGACAGGCTCGCTGCTGCCGGGTGTGGATGGGTTTGATACCCGCATGAACGTTGGCATTGTCAGCATGATGCGGCAGTGCACGGCGTATGCGGTGCGGTATTCCCACAATTCGGATCACTGGTTCGGCCCGGTGCTGGCAAAGAAATTTTTTGAGCAGGCATAAAGCAGGTTGTGCTATAATAGGCACATTGGCCTTGGTCAGGAAGCAGTGAACCCAAAACGGCACATTTAGAGACCGTAGGGGCGCACAATGTGCGCCCGCTAACCTAAGGCAACACCGCACACTTCCTGACCAGCCCCAAAATACCGGACGCAAAGGGGATTTTTGTTATGATCCAGTTTACCCCCGTGGGGGACAGCGGCGTGCTGGCCGTCTGCGGCAGTGAGATCAGTGAACAGGTGAACGCGCAGGTTATGGCGCTGGATGCCGCTGTGCAGGCGGCGCAGCTGCCCGGCGTGGTGGAAACAGTGCCCACCTATGCGGCGCTGCTGGTCACGCTGGACCCTTTGCAGACCGATGCCGATACCCTGATCCCCGCGCTGCGCCGCCTGTGGGACGCTTTGCCCCCGGTCAGCAGCACCGCGGCCGGGCGGCTGGTGGAGGTGCCGGTGTGTTACGGCGGAGATTACGGCCCCGACCTAGCCTTTGTGGCACAGCACGCCGGGCTGACCGAACAGCAGGTCATCGACATCCACTGCGGGCGGGACTACCGCATTTTTATGCTGGGGTTCCTGCCGGGGTTCCCGTACCTGGGCGGCATGGATGAACGCATTGTCTGCCCCCGGTTGCAGACCCCGCGCACCAAGATCCCCGCGGGGGCGGTGGGCATTGGCGGCAAGCAGACGGGCATCTACCCGCTGGCTTCCCCCGGCGGGTGGCAGCTGATCGGCCGCACGCCGCTGCGCCTGTTTGACCCGGCTGGCGGCGGCAAACTGCCTTACGCGGCGGGGGACCGCATCCGGTTTGTGCCCATCAGCCCGGAAAAGTTTGAAACCATCCAGAAAGAACAGGGGGCGGCACTGTGAACTTGCATGTGATAAGCCCCGGCCCGCTGACCACCGTGCAGGACGCAGGCCGCACCGGCTATGCCGCGCGGGGGTTCCGCACCTGTGGAGCGGCGGATGGTTACGCTATGCGGACCGCCAACCTGCTGGCGGGCAACCCCCAGGCAGCCGGTGCCGCCGTGCTGGAAATGACCCTGCAGGGCGGCAAGTATCAGTTTGACGGGGACGCTGTTTTTGCCCTGGCGGGGGCCGATATGCCCGCCGCGCTGGATGGCCGCCCGGTGCCCGCCTATACGCCGCTTTTGGCCCGCGCGGGGCAGGTGCTGGCAATCGGCGCGGCCCGCAGCGGGCTGCGCGGCTACCTGGCCGTGTTTGGCGGCGTGGATACCCGGCCCGTGCTGGGCAGCCGCTCCACCGACTTAAAATGCCGGATGGGCGGGCTGGATGGCCGCGCACTGAAAGCTGGGGATGTGCTGCCCATTGGGGCGGCACCCGCCATGGTGGAACAGCGCTGGCAGCAGATCTGCGCCAAAGGGGCAAACCGCCCGCTGGGCACGGCGCGCACCCCCGCAAGGCCGTGGCGCTTTTTGGGCGGGCGGAAGCTGCCGCTGTTCCGTGCGGTACCCGGCCCCCAGACCGATGCCTTTACCGCAGTGGGGCAGGCCGCATTTGTACACGGGGTATATGCTTTGACAGCAGACTGTGACCGCATGGCCTGCAAATTGCAGGGGCCGCAGATCGAGACTGTGGATGGGTCGGACATTGTATCGGACGGCATTGTGGCAGGTTCGGTGCAGGTATCGGCCAACGGGCAGCCCATTGTGATGCTGGCTGACCACCAGACCACCGGCGGGTATGCCAAAATTGCAACCGTCATCAGCGCTGACCTTTCGGCCATGGCGCAGCTGCGCCCCGGCGAAAAGCTGGCGTTCCAATATGTGACCGCGGCGCAGGCTGTTGCAGGAGCCAGGGCGCAGGCGGCCGTGCTTGACAAAATCAGGGAGCGGATGAAATAATGGACTTTGCAGCCATGAAACCGGCCGACCTGCGCGGGCTGATCCGCAAGGGCGAACTGACCGGCCCGACCACCGGCATGTGCAACGGTTATGCCCAGGGCAACCTTGTGGTGCTGCCCAAGGCGCTGGCGTGGGACTTTTTGCTGTTCTGCCAGCGCAACCCCAAAGCCTGCCCGCTGCTGGAAGTGGCGGACGCAGGCGAGCGAACCTTTGCCCAATTTGGCAAAGGCAGCGATATTGCTACCGATATCCCGCGCTACCGGGTGTACGAACACGGCGAGCTGACCGGGGAATACACCGATGTGAGCAAATTCTTTGAGGAGAGGAACGACCTGGTCAGCTTTTTGATCGGGTGCAGCTTTTCCTTTGAATCTGAACTGCTGGAAGCGGGCATCCCGGTGCGCCAGATCGAAGAGGGCGTGAATGTGCCGATGTACAACACCAACATTCCCTGTACCCCGGCGGGGGTGTTCAGCGGAAACATGGTGGTCAGCATGCGGCCCATCCCGTACCGGCAGGTCCCGGCGGCAGCTGCCATTACAGCGGGCATGCCCCGCGTGCACGGTATGCCGGTGCAAATCGGTGAGCCGGAAGCCATCGGCATCCATGATTTGGCTCACCCGGATTACGGCGATGCCGTGACCATCAACCCCGGCGAAACACCGGTGTTCTGGCCCTGCGGCGTGACCCCGCAGAACGTTGTGATGCACTCCAAGCCGGAGTTCTGCATCACCCATGCGCCGGGGCACATGTTTGTGACCGACGTAAAAAATGTGGAGCTGAAATATTAAGAGCAGATAGTAAAAACCACAGGGGCGCACACTGTGCGCCCCTGCGGGGCAGAAGCATTGCCTTATGCCTGAAAGTGGAGGATTGAGCCATGCCGCATATTGATTTGAACTGTGACCTGGGCGAAAGCTTTGGCGCGTATACCATCGGAATGGATGAAAAGGTGATCCCGTTTATCACATCAGCCAATGTGGCCTGTGGCTTCCATGCAGGCGATCCGCTGGTGATGCAGCGCACCGTGGCGCTGTGCAAACAGAGCGGCGCGGCGGTGGGGGCGCACCCCGGTTTCCCTGATCTGCAGGGCTTTGGCCGCCGCCAGATGAAGCTGACCCCGGCGGAAGCCAAGGCCTGTGTGCAGTATCAGATCGGTGCGCTGAAAGCGTTCTGCAATGCCGCCGGTGTGCCGCTGCACCATGTAAAGCCCCACGGCGCTTTGTATAACATGGCGGGCAAGGACCGCGCGCTGGCAGATGCCATCTGCGCCGCGGTGAAGGAGAGCGCCCCCGGCGCGGTGCTGCTGGCGCTTTCCGGCAGCGAGATGGTCAAGGCGGCCCAGGCCATCGGCCTGCCGGTTGCCAACGAGGTGTTTGCCGACCGCGGCTACCGCCCGGATGGCAGCCTTGTGCCCCGCGGAACCCCCGGTGCCATGATTGAGGATGAGGACGAAGCCATTGCCCGTGTGATCCGCATGGTAACCGAGGGCAAAGTGACTGCCAACGACGGTACGGACATTGCCATCCAGGCGGATTCCGTCTGCGTACACGGCGACGGCCCCAAGGCTCTGGCCTTTGTAGAAAAGATTGGCGCGGCCCTGCAGGCAGCCGGGGTGGAATTGAAGGCGTTTTGAGAAAATGAGCAGGGGCACCGTTCAGCAAATGCCGTTTTCTCCTGTAGAGACCGTAAGGGCGTACAGTGTGCGCCCGCAGGTGTGCGCCGGGTGATGAAGTGAAATACCCGGCAAAGCCCGTCATGCGGGACGATGCAGGTGTCGTTCCCTGCAAATTTTTAGCCTGGCAGCGGGAAACCGCCCCTCAGGCCGCTTCGCGTCCAGCTCCCCTCTAGGGGAGCTCCGGCGAAAGCCGGTGAGTGGTGGCTCCCTGCCGCTAAAATTAAAATTGCGGATAATAAAAACAAAAAGGCGCGTGCCAGCCATGGGGGTAAGGCACGCGCCTTTTGCTATGCTTAGGCAATACCGCATAATTCTAAGTGCCGATACGGCGAGCGAGGTGCGGCAGCTGCTAAGCCAAAAGCGCAGATAATACTGGATG
>NZ_PSQF01000086.1:0-11504 GCF_003324125.1 Subdoligranulum sp. APC924/74
CGGCGCTCACCTTTGCAGCATCCAGTATTATCTGCGCTTTTGGCTTGGCATCTGCCGCACCTCGCTCGCCGTATCGGTACTTAGAATTATGCGGTATTGCCCTAAATCCTGTAATAACAAACAACGGGGAGCTGCCAGGCAGCCCCCCGTTGCTTGTTATTATTTAGTTGAACTTAAAGATTTTTTGCGCCACATGGTAGCCCCACAGGGTGATCTTGTGACCCAGCGTACCGGGCAGGTTGCAGGCACCGGCGACGGAATGGCGGCACTTGTTGTACACGCGCTCATCGTGGTTTTTCAGGTACTGCCACAGCTCGGTCTTTTTTTCAAAAGCCTCCGGGCGGCCATCCATCGTCAGGAACACGCTGGAGATCGCCATCATCATGGACAGATAGTTGAACATGTAGGCGCGCAGCTTTTTCTGGCTTTCCGGCAGAGCATACAGATCCACCGCGTCGATCATGATCTTGGTCACGCGCAACTGCTGGTCCACGCGCTTGACCATCACGCTCTCATTCACGCTCTGGTCATCACGGCCAATAAAGTAACGGTACAGGTCAATATCCATATAGTACAGACGCTGGCAGAGCGGCAGCGGCTGGTAGACGAACACGTTATCAACATAGAAGGTATGCTTGGGCAGCTCCAGGCCGCTGTCACGCAGGATCTGGGTGCGGTAGATGACGGTGTGCATCAAGATGTTCTGGCTCGGCGGGAAACGGCCGATCTCATCCCAGGCAAACACACGGTCCTGCGGCAGAATACTCTTGTAGCTGACGGTGTGGTGGGTGTTATCCGCCACATGCTCGTACACATAGTTGCACATCAGCAGGTCCACCGGCTGCTCCATGGCGGCAAAACCGCGCAAGGTCTGCATGACCTTTTGCAGAGCTTCGGCATCCAGCCAGTCGTCAGAGTCCACGACTTTGAAGTACATACCGCTTGCGTTGCGGATGCCCTGGTTGACACCCTCGCCATGGCCACCGTTTTCCTGGTGGATGACCTTGACAATGTTGGGGTATTTTTCAGCATAGGCATCGGCAATTTTGCCGGTGTCGTCCTTGGAGCCGTCATCTACAAGGATGATCTCGGCCTCCTCCCCGGCGGGCAGCAGCGTTTCTACGCAGCGGTCCATATAGGCTGCGGAATTATAACACGGTACGGTAAAGGTGATCAGCTTCATAACAGGCCTCAATTCTTATAGTTTCATGCTTATTTGCGGGGTACGGGGCCGGTCTGCTGCACATTTTGCAGCCAGTCCTGCCAGGTGCGGCTGGCAAAATCCGCCGTTTGGGTAATCTGCGGCCAGAACTCTGCCATTGGTTCATCATAAATGCCAACGGTGGCAAAACCGGCGGCGCGCGCGGTGGCAATCCCCACGGGGGAATCCTCAAACACGGTTGCCTGCACGGGGTTCTGCACGCCAAAACGGTGCAAAGCATCCAGATATACATCCGGCTTCTTTTTGCCGTCAGGGTTCTTGCAGTCCACCGCAAATTCAAACCAGCGCATCAGCCCGTGGGAGGTCAGCGCGGCTTCGATCAGCGGTGTTTCGGTGCCGGATGCCACGCACATGCGCACACCGCGTGCGTGCATGGCTGCCAGCACCTGCTCAACGCCCGGCTTTACGGTGGCTTCCTGCGCATAGCCGTACCGCGCTTCGGCACGGATCAGCTCTGCGCATTCAGGCTCCGTCAGCGGCACGCCAAGCTGCTGCACAAACATCGCGGCGGTTCCTTCCACCGTAAGGGTCATGTTGGCCATGCGCTGTTCATGGGTGATGGTTTTTCCATATTTTGCAAGGATGCGGTCCGTTACATGGTCCCACATGCCGGTGGAACACAACAGGGTGCCATCCATATCAAAAATTGCGTAAGGGGTCAGTTCCACGGCGTACCTCACAATCGTTTTGGGGTGCAAAATTGTACCCTGCAATAAGCAATACGTTTTAAGGATACTAAATTTTGCAAAAAAAAACAACCCCTCCGGCATAACCATTGCCGGAGGGGCTGCGCACCGGGTGGGTGGCCTGGTGCCTGCTTGCTTGTTTCAAGGTGCAACAAACAGTATTATGGTGAATCAATCATCCATATCTTATTTATGCCCTATTCGTGGTAAATTCCGGTCAGAGCCGCATCCTTCTGCGCACCATTACCGTGTGCTGGTCCAATCGTCGAGAACGATACGGTACCGTCTTAGTACTCCCGGTCGAAGCGGCAGAAGTCATGAACGCCGGAGGGGATCACGTCGTTGTAGACATCTTCCGGCAGGTTATAGGCTTCCTCACTGTCCAGAATACCACGTACCCACTTTGCAAACGAACGAAGGTTCAACATTGCAACCCCATCTCCTTTCTGTCTTTATTATATCCAGCGCAGGGGGATTTTGCAATGCATGCTTTGTACAATCTTACAAAAGTTTTTTGTATATTATAAACTATTTCGTTATTTTGTATATTTTGCAACTGCATCTGTACGCATCACGCGGACATTTCGTCTTGGTAGTCCTCCCATGCCTCCTGCATGGTATCGGCGGAAAAAAGGAACTCGCCCGTTGCGGAATAAACTTCAATGTGGCCTGCTACATACCGGAATTGTGCTGTCATGGGAACCCCTGCCTTTCTGCTTTGCTATGGTTTTATTATAGCAGACATCCAGGGCGATAAACCGGACTTCCAGTCCTCGCAGACGAAAAAGCAGGGTGATAAAGTGTACTTTAAGCCTTTGTGCGGGCCACATAGGCGGCAAAACCGCGCAAAAAGCGCATCATACCCAGCACCCACAGGCACAAAAGGAACCAGAGTGCCGTGTATTTTGGGCACACAAGCCCGGCAAGGTTGCCCCATTCCTGGCTGTAATCCCACACCTCAACATGCAGCAGACGGCGGCAGGCAAGCCCGGTGCCCAGTTCCAGCACCGAAACCCCAACCGCGCCGATCCCCGCCAGCAGCGGGGTGGGCAGTGGCAGGCGGCCGAGGGCATCCAGTGCGCAAAGGCAGGCCCCGCCCGCCAAAAACATCGTCCAATGGGTTGTGCCGCGCCAGGCGATCTCCAGCGCAAGGTACGCGGTACCGCCCATGGCAAACAGCACCAGCTGCCCCGGCGCAGCCAGACGGTGGAAACAAACAGACATACAAACGCCCCCTGTACAGTATGGAAGAATGACCCCGTCATCCTTTACCATAGTATGTGCAGGGGGCGCAGCTTGTAACCATTTTGTAATAAAGTTACAGCATTTTATTTGGACAGCTTCTTCAGCAGTTCGCTGCGGGTATCCCACAGGTTCTTGCTCAGGTCAACATAATAGCGGTGCGGGTTTTCAAAGCGCTTTACTTCGTCCCACAGGGTGCCCACCTGGGCTTTGCAGAACTTGCGGATATCAGCCAGGTTGGGGCTGGTGTAAACGCGCTTGCCGTTCTCATAGATCGGGGTGGAAATGCAGCGGGCAGTGCTGTTGACATAGGTGCATTCCTTCCAGGTCTCGATGGGGTCAAACAGGGTAATGCCGTTCTTGGTATCCACCACTTCGTCTGCCATAGTGATCAGGTCTGCCTGGGCTTTGCCGTCCTCATCATAGATACGCCATACCTTTTTCAGGCAGGGAATGGTCATCTTTTCCACGGATTCGGAGAGCTTCATCTTGGGGGTATAGCTGCCGTCATCCTCTTTCACTGCGGCCAGCTTGTACACGCCGCCAAACACGGGGTCGCTCTTGGCGGTGATCATGTTCTCGCCAATACCAAAGCTGTCCACACGGGCACCCTGCAAAATCAGGTCGCGCACGATGTATTCATCCAGAGAGTTGGAAGCGCAGACGGTGCAGTCCGGGTAACCGGCGGCATCCAGCATCTGGCGGGCCTTTTTGGAAAGGTAGGCAATATCGCCGGAGTCAATGCGCACACCTTTGGGGCGCTTGCCCATCGGCTTCAGCACTTCGTCAAACACCTTGATGGCATCGGGCACGCCATGGCGCAGAACGTTGTAGGTATCCACCAGCAGCACGCAGTTGTCCGGGTACATCTCGGCATACTTCTTGAATGCGTCATACTCGGTGGGGAACATCTGCACCCAAGAGTGTGCCATAGTGCCGGATGCCGGGATACCGAAGTCACGGGCAGCCATCACGCAGGAGGTGGAGCTGCAGCCGCCGATGTAAGAAGCGCGGGCGCCAAAGTAGGCGGCGTCATACCCCTGGGCACGGCGGGCGCCAAACTCCATAACCGGGCGGCCAGCGGCAGCGCGGCAGATGCGGTTTGCCTTGGTGGCAATCAGGCACTGATGGTTAAAGGTGACCAGCAGCAGGGTTTCCAGCAGCTGGCACTCAATAGCCGGGCCTTCTACGGTCACAATGGGCTCCTGCGGGAAGATGGGCATGCCCTCTTCAATCGCCCAGATATTGCAGTGCAGCTTAAAGTTGCGCAGATAGTCCAGGAATTGCTCATTGAAAGCACCGGTGGAGCGCAGATAATTGATGTCTTCCTCGGTAAATTTCAGGCTGTCCACTGCGTTGATAAACTGCTCCAGGCCGGCCATAATGGCGTAACCGCCGCCGTCCGGCACCTTGCGGAAGAACATATCAAAGACGGCAATTTTATCCTTATACCCTTCGTCCAGGTAACCGGCCGACATGGTAAGCTCATAAAAATCCGTCATGGTTGTCAGGTTGCGTTTTACATCCAACATAGTACAATGTACCCCCTTATGGCTGGCTGGTGCCCGCCATTATTCCTTATTCCAATCGTTCGGTTTATTTTTGCGTTTTGGGGTCGGTTGCTCCACACGGCGCACCGTAAGCAGCATAACATACACCCACAAAACCGCATAGACAGCAGCCGCTATGATGCAAAGCACAATAACGACCTTGAAATAAGTGCTTGAAAAGAAAGCCTTTACCTTCGCCATGGTATACAACAGCTCGTTGCGGTCCACGCTGCTGCCGGCCAAAAGGTCCACCGTGCCAACGGTTTCGCCCTGCATGGTAACGGTAACGGTACCCACCACATCGCCCTGCTTGATGGGCGCGGAGAGGTGCTCCGGAACATTGAAGGTTTTTTCCGTCAGCTCTGCCCCGCCCTGCCGCGGCAAAAGGGTCTGCATATCATCCGCCGGGTAGATCATTACCGTATCCGTCTGGGAGGAATACACAATAGGCAGCTCGGTGATGGGCTGGGTGGTATCCAGCGCCGCGGTCACGGTAAAGGTGGCGAACGCCCAATCCATCAGCTCGGCGGTTTCGGTCAGCGCTGGGCGCGGGTCTTCGTCCGTTTTGGGACTGTGCAGCACCACGCTGACATAGGTTTCGCCGTCCTGGGTGTGCCAGCCCGCAAAATTCTGCCAGTCATCCAGGCTGCCGGTTTTGCCGCCTTTGGTGTAAGAGCGGTAATAGTTGCTGCTGGGCGAAACCAGCTTATCACTGGTCAGGATGGTATAGGGCGAATCATGCTTGGTGGAGGCCGGCATCTGGTAGCTTTCCTCCCCTGCCGCCTGGGCAAAGGCATCATAGCCCATAGCCACCCGCACCAGCAGGTAGGCATCCCGCGCGGTGGTCACGTTGCCGGGATCCAGCCCGCAGGGGTCAGTAAAGGTAGTGCCGGTGCAGCCGATGCGGGCAGCTTCATCGTTCATCATGGCCACAAAGTTATCAATGCTGCTGCCGCTCATATAGTCTGCCACGATATACGCTGCCTCGTTGGCGCTGGGCAGCAGCATGGCATACAGCAGGCTGCGCAGGGTATGGGTCTCGTCTTTCCAGATATCCGCCGTGGAAGCATTTTTGCCGTACAGGTAATCATAGATATAGCCCGGCGCTGTAATGCTGATGGTATCCAGCTGGTCCTGGTAGCTTTCCAGCATCAGGATCATGGTCATCAGCTTGGTCAGGCTGGCGGCGGCCATGGGGGTTTCGCTGTTTTTTTCATAAACAACCAGCCCCGTATCGGTGTTAGCCACATAGGCTGCCTCTGCGGTAACAGAAAATCCCGGTGTCAGATTGGGGGCATCGGCGGTTTCCTCCGCTACGGCGGGCAGGACCAGCAGCACCGCCAGCAGCAGTACCGCAAGGCAGGCAGACAGGAATTGTTTCATGGCATGTCCTTTTTGGTTTGTTGGCCCAACCTGTAAAGTTATGTGTCAATACAGGTTAAACCTTAGTATAGCAAATTCTTTCTGCAAAAAAAAGAGATTATACAAAAAAATCAAAAATAATTTGGGCAGTTTTTTATTGGAAATAAAGATGTTAAGACTAATTCATGGCCCCGGCTGTGGCAAACAGGCGCTCCACTTCGTCCGAAAGGGCTTTGTGCTCCGGTTTGGCCAGGTTGGGGTCCAGGGCCAGCAGGGCTTTGGCTTCCTGCTGGGCAACGGTCAGGGTGCGGGTATCCTGCACAAGGTCCGCCACATGCAGGGTGGGCAGGCCGTGCTGTGCTTCGCCGAAAAAGTCGCCGGGGCCGCGGGTTTCCAGGTCATACTTGGCAACGGCAAAACCATCCGATGTGCGGCACAAAAAGTGCAGCCGCTGGCGTACCGCTTCTCCCTCGTTATCCGAAATCAGGATACAGCAGGAATTCGCCGCACCGCGCCCCACGCGACCGCGCAGCTGGTGCAGTGCCGAAAGGCCGAACCGCTCTGCATTTTCGATCACCATTACGGTTGCATTGGGCACATCCACACCGACTTCAATCACGGTGGTGCTGACCAGCACATCCAGCTCCCCGGCCTTGAACTGCTGCATCACTTCATCTTTATCTTTCGGCTTCATTTTGCCGTGCAGCAGGCCGATGCGCCGCCCCGGCAGCAGCGGGCAGGC
This sequence comes from Subdoligranulum sp. APC924/74, assembly GCF_003324125.1. Taxonomy (NCBI): domain Bacteria; kingdom Bacillati; phylum Bacillota; class Clostridia; order Eubacteriales; family Oscillospiraceae; genus Subdoligranulum; species Subdoligranulum sp. APC924/74. The sequence goes on from NZ_PSQF01000086.1 coordinate 6,805, forward strand.
CACCTGCTCGTAATACTGCTTGACGGCTTTCATGCCGGAATCCATTTCGTTTTCCTCAATGGCCGGGCAGACGATATATACCTGATGCCCTGCGGCGATCTGTTTTTCCAGAAAGCCGTACATATCGCGGCGCTTTTTGCCAGTGATGAACCAGGTCTTGATGGGCTTGCGGCCGGGGGGCAGCTCATCCAGGATGGAGATATCCAGATCCCCGTACATCAAAAGCCCCAGAGTACGCGGGATGGGGGTTGCGCTCATGACCAGCAGGTGCGGGTTGTTGGCCTTGCCCGCCAGAATGCCACGCTGCCGCACGCCAAAGCGGTGCTGTTCGTCCACAATGGCAAGGCCGAGATTTTTGAACACCACGCTGTCCGTCAGCACCGCATGGGTGCCAACCACCAGCCCGGCACGGCCATCCGCAATGGCGGCAAGGGCCACCCGCTTTTCGGCGGCTTTCATGCCGCCCACCAGCAAGGTAACGTTGACGCCAAACGGCTCCAGGCGGTCGGCCAGGTTGGCGGCGTGCTGGCGGGCCAGAATTTCCGTTGGGGCCAGCATGGCGCTCTGCCAGCCATTTTGCGCGGCAAACCAGATGGCCGCAGCGGCCACCAGCGTTTTGCCGCTGCCTACATCGCCCTGCAGCAGACGGTTCATCGGGGTCTGGCCGCACAGATCATGGCAGATTTCTTCCGCCGAGCGGCGCTGTGCCCCGGTGGGTGCATAGGGCAGGCTGCGCCAGAACGGCGCAAGGTCCAGCTCCCGCATGGGAGCACCGGTAATTTTGCGGCCATGGCCCCGCATCAAAAATATGCCCAGCTGCAGGATATACAATTCTTCAAAGATCAAACGGCGGCGGGCGGCAGCGGCGTCCGCCGCATCCCGCGGGGCATGGATGGCCCGCACAGCGTCCGCTTTGGGTGGCATGCGGTAGCGGGTCAGCAGCTCTGGCGGCAGCGGGTCATCCAGCTGGGCCACATATTCCAGCGCCAGCTGGGCGCAGCGGGTCAGGCGGGCGGCGGGCAGCCCTTCGGTGCTTCCGTAAACCGGCAGCAGGGGTGCCGCAGCAACCTGGGCTTCGGTGCGCACAAGCGGGTGCAGGATTTCCCGCCGGGTCATCATGCCGCCAACGCGGCCCTCGAAATAATATTCGGTTCCAGGTTCCAGCTTTTCCGCCGCATAGGGCGCGTTGAACCAGGAAAGCGCCAGCATTCCTGTATCGTCCCCTGCCAGCACATGGGAGAGCATCCGCCCGCCTTTAATGCGCCGGTCCGGGTCCCGCTGCAGCACCGTTGCCTTTACACAGCAGTCCACATCAAACGGCGCTGATACTACCGTGTACGGCTGGGAATAATCAATATACCGCCGCGGATAGTGCAGCAGCAGATCCCGGATGGTATAAATGCCGAGCTTGGCAAACTTTTTGGCATAAGCCGGGCCAACGCCTTTCAGGTATTGGATGTCGCTGTTGATATCCGGCATGGCTGCACCTCCTTCCGGTAAGGTTATAAACAAAGGACGAACATGCGTTTTGATGCACAAGTTCGTCCTTGAATGGTTTTGTCCGTTATGCCGGGATCATTCCACGCTGAGCATATAGTAGTAAACCGGCTGACCGCCATGGATATGGCTGACCTCCACGCTGGAGCCGCACTTGGACTGCACCAGTTCGGTGGTATGTTCGGCATCTTCCTCGCTGACTTCCGCACCGGAGATCACGGTGATGAACTGGCTGTCCTTTTTCTTCATGGAACGTGCCAGGCGGTAGGTCATCTTGGTAATGTCGCTGCCAGTGGCAACGATCTTACCGTTTTCCAGCGCCATAATCTCACCCTTACGGATGGGGCGGCCGTCAAACTCGCTGTCGCGGGCGGCATAGGTGATCAGGCCGGTAGCAACCTTTTCGGCGGCGGCCATCATGTTGACGGCGTTCTCCTCCGGGGCGGCTTCGGGGTCAAAGTTCAGCATAGCGGTCATGCCCTGGGGCACGGTACGGGTAGGCAGAACCAGGACCTTGCGGTCAGCCAGCTTTTCTGCCTGTTCGGCAGCCATGATGATGTTTTTATTGTTGGGCAGCACCAGAACGGTCTTGGCAGGCACGCTCTGGATGGCAGCCAGGATATCCTCGGTTGCCGGGTTCATGGTCTGGCCGCCGGAAACAACGGCATCCACGCCCAGGTCCTCAAACACGGATTTCAGTCCATCGCCCGCTGCCACGGCAACAAAGCCATAAGCGCGGTCCGGGTCAACTGCAGCGTAAACAAAAGTTTCCTTTGCGCCGGTCTCGGCAGCCTTTTCCTCGGCTTCGGCCTGCTTTTCCAGGCCCTTGGCCTGCTTCTGGCGGGCCAGGAACTGCTCGTGCATGTTCTCGATCTTAAAATTGGTCAGGTAGCCATACTTGATGGCCTCGCTCAGCATCATGCCGGGGTCAGCCGTATGCACATGGCAGTTGGCCACATCGTCATCCTCGATCACAACAACAGAGTCGCCGTTGGATTCCAGAAAAGCGCGCAGGCGGGTGATGCTTGCTCCGGAATCCTTATGGACCAGGAATTGGGTGCAGTAGCCGTTTTTGATATCCTCAACCTTCATCAGGTCGTCGGTAAACACGCCCTTGCCTGCTGCGCTGGAATCCAGCTTCGGCTTGGCGGCAACCTCGGCACCGGCAACGATCTCACCGCCGTCAAACACCTGCTTCATGCCCTCAAACACCAGCATGATGCCCTGGCCGCCGGCATCCACAACGCCAGCCTTTTTCAGCACAGGCAGCAGGTTGGGGGTGTCCTCCAGAGCTTTCTGGCCAGCTTCGCACACGGTGGCCCACAGCCGCGGCACATCGTCGGTTTCAGCGGCAACGGCAGCCTCGGCAGCCAGGCGGGTAACGGTCAGGATGGTGCCCTCGGTGGGCTTCATGACCGCCTTGTAAGCAGCTTCCACGCCCATCTGCAGGGCTTTGGCCAGGTCAGCGGCCTCGGCATCGGTTTTACCGGCCAGCGCCTTGGAAAAACCGCGGAACAGCAGGCTGGTGATAACGCCGGAGTTGCCGCGCGCACCGCGCAGCATGGCGGAAGCAGCGCTCTTGCTGGCTTCGGCCACCGTGCAGGTATCCGGCATGGCGTTCAGCTCGCTCAAGGCCGCGCCGATCGTCATGCTCATATTGGTACCTGTATCACCATCCGGCACAGGGAAAACGTTCAGCTCGTCCACGCGGGTACGTTGATTTGCAATATTGTTGGCGCCGGAAATGATGGCGTCGCGCAGTGTCTTACCAGTAATCATTCTAACAGTTGCACCTCATTGTAATTTTTGGGGAAACAAGCCGCCGGGGCAAATGCCAACCGGGGCCCCCGCCGCTTTATTCGTCAATGATATCATCAACAAACACATCAATGCGGGCCACTTTCAGGCCGGTTGCATGTTCAACTTCATCTTTAACGCGGTGGGTAATGCTTTGCGTGATGGAAGCGATGTTCAGGCCATACCCCACTTTGATGTGCAGGGTGATGACCAGCCGCCCTTCCTGCTGGCTTACGGTAACGCCTTTTTCGGGCAGGGAGCCGTTGCGCAGCGCTTCGCGCACTGTGCTGGCGGCAGAGCTTTGGCCCATGGCGGCAATACCGTAACAGTTTTTGGCAGCTTCGGCCACAAGGCCCGAGAAGTAATCATTCGTAAGCGAAATATGTCCCAAAGGATTCACTCGTGTGATCATTTGCGTTCCTCCCTATGGAATACAGATGAATTCCCAGCTTCGGGTTTAACCCTTTTGCCGGGTTCCATGTGCGTCAGTTACAGCTAACGCAATTCTATTATACACGATTTGTTTCGGTTTGAACAGAGCTTTTTGTAAAAAGCCCTGCCGAAAAGGGAACAAAATTTGCAGCCTAATTTTTTACATCGGTTTTAACAATCCATTCACAAAGTTCTCCCAAACGGCGCGTATACTTAATATTAGTAAAGGTCGTACTTTTAACGCCCGCCCCTGCAGTAGATGCGGGGAGCAGCAAAAGCCGCCATACACAGTGCTTTTCCTTTCCATCAAGATAACCTGCAAAGGAGTTATTTCCCACCATGAATCTGTTGTTCTTTTTAACGCCAAAACAGGACGTTTTATTTATCTATGAAGATTTTACCCTGCGCCAAACCCTTGAAAAATGGTCCAACCAGCGCTTTGCCACCATTCCGGTATTAAAACGCAACGGCGAATACCTGGGTACCATGACCGAGGGCGACATTTTATGGGGCATCAAAAGCATTCACGGGCTGGATATTGACGCCAGCGAGGATATCCCCATCGCCTCTTTCCCCCGCCGCCGGGATTACAAGGCAGTTCCCGTTACCACTGACATGCACGCTTTGCTGAACGCCGCCGTTGACCAGAATTTTGTTCCCGTGGTGGATGACCGCAACGTATTTATCGGCATTGTACGCCGTACCGCAATTTTGCAGCAGGTTGCCAAAGACTATGAGAGCCCAAAGGGCAATGTGTTCCCGGAAACCGCTAAAAGCAAAGCCCGCAAGGAGGCGGCATTTGTGTAAGGGCAACACCGCACAATTCCCGCCTAGCGGCTTAAGCACCGCTTCGGCGGCTGCGGCACGGCATCTGTGTTGCCAAAATGCTCGATAAGACATCCAGTATTATCTGCGCTTTTGGCTTAGCAGCTGCCGCACCTCGCTCGCCGTATCGGCACTTAGAATTATGCGGT
>NZ_PSQF01000087.1:0-11071 GCF_003324125.1 Subdoligranulum sp. APC924/74
GCGAGCGAGGTGCGGCAGCTGCTAAGCCAAAAGCGCAGATAATACTTTGTGTATTATCGAGCATTTTGGCAACGCAGATGCCGTGCCGCAGCCGCCGGAGCGGTGCTTAAGCCGTCAGGCGGGAATTGTGCGGTGTTGCCAATATATTTTCGACGTTTCAGAGACACCTTAGGGCTATCTCAAAAGGAAGTGACCCCCCTATGCCGGAAGGCTACACCCATGTGCGCATCGCCCAAAAGGCCGCGCATGCCATCCATTATAAATTGCAATGCCCCGCAGCGTTTGCCGCCGGTGCCAATGGGCCGGACAGCTTTTTCTGCTATGAAGTGTGGAAAAAGGGCCAAAACCGCACCTATAACCTGCCGTTGCTTGGCAACCGTATGCACGAGGATAAGACCGGCGCCTTTCTGCTGGCCCTGCTGCACCACACCCACACCCAGGCGCAGATCGAGTATACGCTGGGCTTTTGGTGCCACTATGCGGCGGATACCGTTATGCACCCTTACGTTGTGTTCGTCAGCAGCCCCGGCCAGCCCTACGGCATGAAAGGCGGCCACGGCTACTTTGAAATTGCGCTGGATTCCACCCTGCATGCCGAGGATACCGGCGTTTCGGAGGTCCCGGCGGATGATTCCAGCCCGGTGCCGGTCGGGCAGGACCTGGCGGAAATTGCCGCATTGCTGCACCAGTGTATTCTGGAGGTATATGGGCAGGATATCAGCGTGGAAGCCCTGGCGGACAGCTTTTATTACACCTACCGCCTGCGCCGCCTTTTCACCAGCCGCCACGGCGTGCGGCGGGCGTTCTATTGGGTGCTGGAGCTGTTTTTTGGCGGGCGCGGGTTCATCACCGGGCATGTATCCCCGGCACACCTTAAGCTGAACCTGCCGGAGGATTGGACTGACCCCGCCACCGGCGAAGAGCGCCACGGCGGTGCCTTTGCCCTGCTGAAGGATGCCCAGCACCGCTGCGAGCTGTTTATGACGGCCGCCCTTGGCCACTGGATGGGCAAGCTGGACGAGGAAATTCTGGAAAAGACCCTTGGCAGCATGAGCTACATCACCGGTACCGAAACCGAGCAAAGCAAAAGCCAACAAGCGCCGGATGCGGAACAGGCAGGCGAAACCGCCTGACATCCCCGCGCCCGACCTTTGCGGATAGATTATTACAACACGAAAGGAACTAACACCTATGGTTCGTATTACGATGCAGAACGGCAAAACTATTGACATTGAACTGGATGCTACCGCAGCACCGATCACCTGCGAAAACTTTTTGAAACTGGTCAATCAGGGCTTTTATAACGGCCTGACCTTCCACCGCGTCATCCCCGGCTTTATGATCCAGGGCGGCGACCCGTCCGGCAACGGCACCGGCGGCCCCGGCTGGCACATCAAGGGCGAGTTCCTGCAGAACGGCGTGAACAACCCCATCAAGCACACCCGCGGCGTGATCAGCATGGCCCGTGCTATGGACCCCAACTCTGCCGGCAGCCAGTTCTTCATCATGCACCAGGATGCTCCGCATCTGGATGGCCAGTATGCTGCATTTGGCCATGTTGTCAGCGGCATGGACGCTGTGGATGAAATCGCCGCAACTGCCACTGACTGGAACGATAAGCCCCGCACCCCGGTCGTGATGGAAAAGGTCGAAGTTATCGGCTGACATCCTGCCGTAAAATTGTAACAAAAAGCGCATGTGCTGTTCCCGAACCGGGAAAGATGCACATGCGCTTTTGCGTTATGGATAACCGTTTTTCAAAAACAGCAGGGGAGCCGCTTACCCAAAGATGGAGCCCACGTTGCCCAGGAAAGATGCCACGCTGTTCAACTGCTGCTGCAGCTGGGCCACTGCGTCCATGGTGGCGGGCAGCTTGGCCATCACATCGTTCAGGGCGTCCACATCGATCCGGCTCAGCTTATCGGCAATGTCGGGCAGGGTCTGCATCATGCTGTCCAGCTGTTCGGTGTCCAGCTTGGCAAGGCTGTCCTGCAAGGTGCCGGCAATCTCGTTCACCTGGGCGCAGGTGGTGATCACCTGGTTATACGCCGTGTTGAACCGCAGCAGCAGCCCGCCCATAATCAGGCAGAGCACCACTACAATGGCAATAGCGGCCCACAGCAGCCGCTTTTGGCTGCGCAGCAGGGCGCGGTTTTGCTGATCCTGCAATTCCAGCTGCGCTTCCACGCGGTCCAGCTGGTGCTTCAGGTCCAGGGCGTCCACCTTGCCGTCACCGGTTTCATCGTCAGTGGCATTCAGGGCGGCCACTTTGGTGTTCAGGGCATCGTCCATCTGTTTGTTCAGCTTTTCCATGGGGCAAAACTCCTCTCTTGTGTGGGCTGCATGCGGCATGCTTTGGTTACTGTGGGGCTTTCATCTCAAACCAGAAGGTGGAACCTTTGCCGACCGTACTGTTTACCCCAAAGGGGAAATCATGCTGCTGCAAAATGGCCTTGGTGATGGAAAGCCCCAACCCGGTACCGGTCTTGCCGGCATCCTGGCGGGCGCGATAGTAGCGGTCGAACAGGTGCGGCAGTTCCTCCGGCGGGATGCCGGGGCCGTGGTCCTCCACTTCCACCCGGCAACCGCCGTTTGGCATGGGGATGGCCCGCAGCACAAACACACCGTCCGCACCCATATGGTGGGTGGCGTTGCCCAACAGGTTGTGCAGCACCCGTTCCATCATGGCGGGGTCGGCGCGTACCATGCATTCCTTGTTGGCTTCCAGCTGCAGCGTCCAGCCATTCTGCTCGCACACGGCGTCATAGCGGCCCGCGACCTCAAAGCAAAGCTGGCTCATGTCAAAATCAACGGGGTTAAGCTTTTCTGCACCGCTGGAAACTTTGCTCAGCTCCATCACGCTGTTTACCAGCGCGCTCAGGCGGTCAGTTTCGTCCACAATAATGTTGCACTGTTCGGTGCGCTTGGCCTTGTCATCGCCGGTAATATCGCGCACCGTTTCGGCATAGCCCTTAATCAGGGTCAGCGGGGTGCGCAGGTCATGGCTGACATTAGCCAGGATATCTTTTTCCAGCTGGGCGGAGCGTTTGACTTCCTGTGCCATGTGGTTGAACTCCCGCCCCAGCAGGCCCAGCTCATCATTGCGGACTACCGGCACCTGAACATCATAGTTGCCGTCGGCAATCTCGCGGGCACCCTCCGAAAGCTGGCACATCGGGCGGGTGAACCACCGGCTGAACAGCGCCGCCACCAACAGGTTGAGCGCAATCAAAAAGATGGCAACCGGAATCAGCACACTGCGCATGACCTCGGCGGCTGTTTCAATCTGTGCCAGGCTGGCGGATACGATCACACCGTAACTGCCGTCTTTGGTCAGGCAGCCCACCAGCATCTGCCGGTTGCCGCCGGATTCAATAATTTTGTACAGCGAACCCTCATTGTACAGGGCATGGCGGGCCAGGATGGCGGTTCGGGTGTCTGGGGTATATACCGTCATGTTATCGCCGAAAGTGGCCATGCTGTTGTGTAAAATGCAGGGGTAAAGTCCCTCCAAAAACTGCACGCTGCGGCAGGTGTTATCGCTGATATCAATGCAGCAGTTGTCCACATTGATCACGCCGTTTTCCAGTGCGGTTTTCAGGTTGGACCAGAACGTTTCGTTCTGCAGCGTCAGGGAACCATAATCCCGGCTGGAAATCTGGCCCCCGGCGGAATCAATCATTCCGGCGATCACGCTGGATTCGCGTTCCAGCCGCTTTTGAATGTTGCGGTTGTACATGGGCTGCAGGCCATAGGTGATCAGCCCCCACACCAGCCCAAGGGTCAGCACAGTAATACCGCACAAAAACAGCATCAGCTGGCCCTGCACCCCCAGCGCCCAGCCATGGGTGTGCGGTGCGCTGCCCGGTTGCTTTGGTTTACGCAAAATCGCGGCCCCCTAACGTTACTGTGCGGTATCGGGGTCAAACTTGTACCCCACGCCCCACACGGTAACAATATAGCCGCGGCAGCTGCCAAGGTGGCTGCGCAACATTTTAACATGGGTATCTACCGTGCGGTCCTCGCCATAATAGTCATAGTTCCACACTTTTTGCAAAATTTTCTCGCGGGAAAGGGCAATGCCCTTGTTGTTGACCAGAAACACCAGCAGGTCAAACTCTTTGGGGGTCAGCGGGGCTTCCTGCCCGGCTACCTTAACGCTGTGGCTGGCGGTGTCGATCACCAGATTCCCAAAGGTATACACATTACCCTCGGCAACCGGGGCGGGCATGGTGCGGGCCAGTACGGCCTTCACGCGGGCAACCAGCTCCCGCGGGCTGAACGGCTTTACCACATAGTCATCCGCGCCGCCCTCCAGCCCGGCTAGTTTGTCATATTCTTCGCTGCGGGCGGTCAGCATGATCACCGGTGTCATGATCTTGCGGGTGCGCATCTCGCGCAGGCAGGTCATGCCATCCATAAACGGCATCATAATATCAAGGATCACCAGGTCAATGCCGCCGTTTGCCAGCTCGGCCAGCGCCTGTGTGCCGTCCCCGGCTTCGGCACAGGTAAAGCCCGCGTACTGCAGGTGCTCGCGGATCAAATCCCGAATGCGCGGTTCATCGTCAACGATCAATACTCTTGCCATTTCTAATCCACCTCATCTGGGCGCAAATCACCCTTGAGTTACTATTACTATACCATAATAACGGCGAACCGTGGAGAATTTGTGAAAACTTTTTAAGATTTTTTCAAATTTTTATCCGCCACGGTCTATTACGCAAACTGTACCGCAATTTTGCTCCGCCAGCTCTTGCAAGCCCGCGGGCAATGCGCTACAATATGGATGCAATGCCCGGTACATATTTTACAACGTGCGCCGGATGAAAAAAGGAAGTTGATCGCATGTTCTGGTTGATTTTGCTGATTGTTGTGGCGGCACTGTGCGCGCTGGTGCTGTTTTTGGTGGCTCCCGCCGCTGGCCGCAAGGAGCTGCGCACCCCCTTTGCGGGCCGCAATTTTGCCCACCGCGGCTATTTTGGTAAGGATCAGCGCCCGCCGGAAAACAGCCTGCCCGCCTTTGCCGCCGCCGTGCAAAACGGATACGGCATGGAGATGGATGTGCAGTTCAGCAGCGACCGTAAACTGCTGGTGTTCCATGATGATACCCTGACCCGCATGACCGGCACCAAAGGCTGGGTGCGGGATTACCCCTATGACCAGATACGCCAGATGCCGCTGAAAGGCAGCGCCGAGCACGCCCCGCTGTTCAGTGAGTTTTTGCAGACAGTGGACGGCAAAACCCCACTGATTATCGAGATCAAGAGCCGCCATGAATATACCGGCGAATATCTGGACGCCCTGTGCCACGCCACGCTGGACGGCCTGAAAGGCTACAACGGCCCCTATTGCATTGAAAGCTTTGACCCCCGCGTGGTCAAGCGCATCCGTAAATTTGCGCCGCAGGTACTGCGTGGCCAGCTGGTGGATAGTTACCGTGCTTACCGTAAGGAAGGCGCGAACCCCATCCATGCGTTTGTCGTCAGCCACTGCTTTGGCAACTTTATGGCCCGGCCGGACTTTATTGCCTGGTGCCCGGACAAACAGAACTGGGCCGTGCGGCTGTGCGCCCGCCTTGGTGCCATGATGGTTATGTGGACCGCCCTGCCGGAGCATGACCAGGCCGCGCTGGAAAAACAGTACGATGCCGTCATCTTCCAGTGGTACCACCCGGAAGTCAAGTACAAATAAGAACCGCGGTTCTAAATACAGCAGCCCCCTCATATCGTTGCGTAAAAGCATTGCAACGTTTTTGAGGGGGCTGCATTTATGTTTTTATTTACAGTTACCAAACCTGGTCTGCGGCAGGCGGGGGCGCTTGCCCTTTGCGCTGTCTGCCTGGCTGGCACGGTTACGGCGGCGGTGCGCTTGGCGGGCAAAAGCGTGGCTGCCAGCGCTACAGTGCAAACCACAATTGAAAATACCCAGGATATCGGCACCTACTTTACCGGCTACGGTTTTGAGGTGGACTTGAGCACCGCCGCGGTGGACAAAGTGAAGATCCCCAAAAAGTGGGACGACAGCTTTACTGCCTTTAACCAGGTGGTGGGGGAAAGCGGCCTGACCCTGGCGGACTATAAGGGAAAAACGGTGGAAAAATGGACGGTACTCTGCCCGGCGCGCTCAGATGGCGCAACAGACACCTACTGTGTGCTGCTGGTATATAAAGCAAAGCCGGTTGGCGCCTACCTGCTGGAAAAGCCCTCCGGCGAGGTGAGCGGCCTGATTACCGCGACCCAAACCGCCGCCGAAGCCGAACAGCAGGCCGCCGAAACCAGCGCCGCCCTGCCGGACGAGGCAGATTATCCCAGCGAGTAAGCAGGAAAGCGAGATATCGTCAGCCCACCGGCATAAAGCGTGTGACTGCTTTGTGCCGGTGGGCCGTTTGGTTATGTGTTGCCTAAAGCATATCTGAAAAAGCAGAACCAGAACAGATTATACCCTTTTCCAACCCCCTTGGCAATGGGCAAACGTTACGGGTGTTCGGCGGCATACTGCAAAAATTCCGGCGTTTTTGCCCAGTATTTGCAGCCCCAGTTTTCAAAGTTCCATTCGTCCATGTAGTCGTTGCACTCATAGTCAATATAGTACAGCGTATCGCCCTGCAAAATGAAATTGGTGGGAAAATAGTCAATGTTGGTGTGCGCCGGGTACAGCAGGCGGCACATGGCCTGCACCTGGCGGAGGCAGGTTTCGGGCAGGGCATCTTTCAGCACAAGGGTATACACGGTTTCGCCAGCAATGTATTCTTTCACAATGCGTTCCGCTTTGGTGTCAACATCCAGAATACGCGGCATCGGAATGCCGATTTCCTGCAGGTGGTTGTAATCCCGCAGTTCGGCTTCGATCTTATTGCCAAACTGGTAATAGACGCAGGGTTCATGGTGAATCTGCTTAACCACGACCTGCTGCCCGTCCGCCATCTGCGCCAGGTAAGAATACCCGCCTTTGCCCTTGCCCAGCAGTTTGAGCAGGGAGTAGACATTGCCATTTACCAAAACTGTTTCAGGCATAAAAGCACGCTCCTTGTGGGTTAATCATCAAAGAAAAACAGCTCTTCTACCGTGGTATGGAATACTTTTGCAATGTCCATTGCCAGCTTGAGGGAGGGATTGTATTTCCCTTTTTCCAGGTTCACAATGGTTTCGCGCCGGACGCCGACCAGCTCGGCAAGGTCTGCCTGCTTAAGGCCCTTTGCTTCCCGGTATTCTTTCAGTTTGGTTGATAAGGCCATGTTCAAAGCCCTTTCTTATCCATAAGATAGAAGATGATCGTGCGCACCACCGAAATCAAAATCAGTGCGGCCATCAAGCCATAACCGATGATTTCTGTGGTAAGAACCATACGGCCGACAGCGCAGGTAAAGCCAATCACAATAAAAGCTGCCACGCTGATTTTTAAGCAGATGGCATCGCATCTCCACAGGTTGGCTTCAGCCATTTCATCGGGGGATTCCTGCTTGTATTTTTTGACCCGGATGGCGCGGGAAACGAAATAATAAAAGCTGAAAGCAAAAATAACGTTTTGAACGGTCGTGTAATAATCTTTCCAGTCGTTCCGTGCCCACATCCAATAGTACATGGCAATCAGGATAGAAAAAATGATTTTATCAGCAACCAGTTCCCGTAATGACACCTTTTTCATGGTAAGCCCCTTTCTTTTATCTGCATCCATAAAGTGAGAAATTTCGCACGTGCTATGTGATGAATATATCACACGAAAGCTTCGGTGTCAATAGAAATGTGAGAAATTTATAACATTCTATGGAGTGAGGAAAGAGGAGTGGAAATCGGCCGAAACAGAGTCTTGCCGTTATTGTATCTGACAGCACGAGCTTTTTTGGGGGGCTATACGGTTGCTTTGCTGGGGAATATAGTGGGTACGAAAGTGTGTACCTGCAAAAGAAAACACCGTAGATTCTAACGAACCTACGGTGTTTATTTTGGTGGAGGATGGGGGACTCGAACCCTCGACCTCTGCGATGTGAACGCAGCGCTCTAACCAGCTGAGCTAATCATCCATAACGAACAAGTAATATTATAGCCGGGAAATAGGCGTTTGTCAAGCGTTGGGCAGGGATTTTTTTGTAAAAAAGGCAAAACGCGGGAACTGTGCGCAGCAAGGGAAAAGTTCAGGGCATAAATAAAATCAGGAATTATGGAGTGGGCGCTATATTTATTCATACAATCTCGTTTATAATAAAAAGATATTCCAATATTGTTGTAAAAACTGGGGGAGAGCGCTTTGTCAAAATTACAGTTGCTGCGCCCGGCAGGCAAACAGCCGGCCGCGGCCCAGCCACAGCCCGAACGCCCGCAGGTGCCGCTGCTGGAAACAGACCCAGCCAAGGGCCTGACCGCGGAACAGGCAGCCCAGCGCATGGCGGCGGGGCTGGATAACCATGCGGCGGCTTCGCCGACCCGGAGCGAAACCGAGATCATTCGGGATAATATTTTTACGTTTTTCAATCTGGTTTTTATCGTGCTGGCGCTTTGCCTGGCATTGGTGGGGTCCTTTGCGAACATGACCTTTTTGGGGGTTGTGATTGCCAATACCATCATTGGCACGGTGCAGCAGCTGCGCAGCAAGCGCACGGTGGACCAGCTGACCCTTGTGGCGGCGCATAAGGTGCGCTGCCTGCGGGACGGAAAAAGCATTTTGCTGCCCAGCGAAGAGCTGGTGCGGGATGATATTGTGGAGTTTACCTCCGGCGAGCAGATCTGTGCAGACGCCGTTGTGTGCACCGGCAGCGCTCAGGCGAACGAAGCCCTGATTACCGGCGAAGCAGAGCCGGTGCCCAAGAACGTTGGCGATGTGCTGCGGTCCGGCAGCTTTCTGGTATCTGGCCGGTGCACCGTGCGCCTGACCCATGTGGGTGCCGAAAGCTATGCCAGCAAGCTGGCAACCGAAGCCCGCGAGGGCGGCCACAAGGTTGCCAAGGGCGAGATGATGCGCTCGCTGGATGGGCTGATCCGGGTGATCGGCATTGCGCTGATCCCGATGGGCGTGGTAATGTTCCTAAAGCAATATGTCAGCCTGGAACTGCCGCTGCGGGATTCGGTGGAAGCTACGGTGGCGGCGCTGATCGGCATGATCCCCGAAGGGCTGTATCTGCTGACCAGTGTGGCCCTCGCCGTCAGTATGGTGCGGCTGGCGCAGCGCAAGGTACTGGCGCAGGATATGAATTGTATTGAAACGCTGGCCCGCGTGGATGTGCTGTGCGTGGACAAGACCGGTACCATTACCGAGGCCCGGATGGAAGCCGGGGAGCCGCTGCTGCTGGCCCCTGATGCCTGGCCGCAGGACAGGGTATACACCGTGCTGCATAGTATTTACGCGGGGACTGAACCGGATAACGATACCGCCCGCGCCATGGTACAGCGCTTTGGCAAACAGAACGGCACGCCTTGGCCGCGCCAAAGCGTGGTGCCGTTCAATTCCGCATACAAATGGAGCGCCGCGACCTTTGCCGAGGGCAGCTTTGTGGTGGGGGCACCGGAATTTGTGGCCGGTGCCCGCTATGCCGAGCTTGCTGCGCAGGTGGAGCCGCTTTTGGAAAAAGGCAGCCGCGTGCTGCTGTTGGCTCGCTGTGATGTTGAGCCGGACCCCAAGGTCGGGCTGGATGCTGACAAGCTGGAGTTTGTGGCCCTGCTGCCCGTTGCCAACCGCATCCGACCAGAAGCACCGGAAACATTCCGCTACTTTGCCGAACAGGGCGTTGCCGTTAAGGTCATCTCCGGCGATAATCCCGTTGCTGTCAGCGAGGTGGCCCGCCAGGCGGGCATTGAGGGCGCAGAGCGTTATGTGGACGCCGCAACGCTGGATACCGACGAAAAAGTTGCCGAAGCCGTGCGCACCTGCACGGTGTTTGGCCGTGTAACCCCCGCCCAGAAGCGCAAATTCGTGAAAGCATTGCAAGCGGATGGCCACACCGTTGCGATGACGGGCGACGGCGTGAACGATGTGCTGGCCCTGAAGGATGCGGACTGCGGTATTGCCATGGCATCCGGTGCCCAGGCCGCCAGCCAGGTGGCCCAGCTGGTACTGCTGGAATCGGATTTTTCCGGCCTGCCTGCCGTTGTGGCGGAGGGCCGCCGCGTGATCAACAACATTCAGCGGTCGGCATCGCTGTTTTTGGTCAAGAATATTTTCTCGTTCCTGCTTACCTTTATCGCGCTGTTCATCACCATGCCGTATCCGCTGCAGCCGCTGCAGCTTTCGCTGCTGTCGATGGTCACCATCGGCATCCCGTCCTTTATTCTGGCGCTGGAGCCCAACCACGAGATGGTGCACGGCAAATTCATCCAGAATGTTCTGCGCGCGGCCCTGCCCGGCGGTTTGAGCGACCTGCTGCTCATTTTGGGTATCGAAGCCTTTGTGTTCGCATTTGAGCTGCCCATCGGCACCCTGACCACCCTGACAACGCTGCTGTTGCTGGCTGTTGGCATGGCGGTATTGTGGGATGTGTGCAAGCCGTTCACCGTGGCTCATGGTGTGCTGTGGGGCGGTATGCTGATTTTGGCCGGTGCGGCGATCGCGCTGCTGGGCGGGTTCCTCGGCCTGGAACGTCTGGATATGCGCGGTATGCTGATTTTGATCGCCTTTTTGCTGCTTGTTGTGCAGACGCTGCACAGCATGGAGCGCGGCCTGACCGCCGTTGGCGATGCCGCTACGCTTGTGTGGAAGCGTCTGCCGCGAAAGAGCAAAGCGGAAGAAAACTACTGAATTTCCGCGCAGGAGCACAATAAATAAAAATGGCATGTACTGCTCACGCACAAGAGTGCAGTACATGCCATTTTTGGTTATCCGGGAAGCAGCTGTGAAGGGGGCAGTTAAGGCAACACCGCACAATTCCCGCCTTGCGGCTTAAGCACCGCTCCGGCAGCTGCGGCACGGCATCTGCGTTGCCAAAATGCTCGATAATGTCGGGTTGCGGTACCCGCATCGTGCTTCGGGGGCAAAAGCCCCTCGCACTCTGCGACCGCTGCCCCTGCTTCGGTTCGCTGTTTCCGCCACTGGCGGCGCTCACCTTTGCAGCATCCAGTATTATCTGCGCTTTTGGCTTGGC
>NZ_PSQF01000088.1:0-10904 GCF_003324125.1 Subdoligranulum sp. APC924/74
ATACCGCATAATTCTAAGTGCCGATACGGCGAGCGAGGTGCGGCAGATGCTAAGCCAAAAGCGCAGATAATACTGGAGTCTTATCGAGCATTTTGGCAACGCAGATGCCGTGCCGCAGCCGCCGGAGCGGTGCTTAAGCCGTCAGGCGGGAATTGTGCGGTGTTGCCTTAGCCTGTTTCTACAAACACGACTGAATTTTGCGTTAAAAAGCCTTGGAATCCACAAAGGATTCCTGCAGCTTTTTGCCTTAAATTCGCCTCATGTTTGCGAAACATCCGTCATTTTCTTTGTTTTCAGATACACCTCATTACTTTGATACCGAATATGGGCATCCCCCTCCCTCGGACAGAGGGAACTGTCCGGGGGAATGGGACGGCCACATTTGGGCTGCAAATGCTGCCGCCGTTTGTACTAACAGCAAGCAACCGCTCCCAGAACCAGTGCGGCACCAAGAGCGGCTGCTCACCATAAATTCAACAACAGGCTGCGCTGAAATTACTTCAGAGCGATCGTATTGATTTCAGACTGGTAAGTCCAGTACGGGGTCAGATCGTTGGGGATGGTAGCGGTGTCGATACGCTCGCTGGAGAAGATGGCGGATTCGCTGCGCTGGTAAACCGGCAGTTCAACGCCCCAATCCAGGATGATCTCCATAGCTTCCTTGTACATGGCCTTACGGGCATCCTGATCGGTGGTCTGGCGGGCAGTCTCGATCAGCTCGTCCAGGTCAGCATCATTGATCTGGTAGTAGTTGGTGGAACCCTTGCTGTCGTACAGCTGGTACATATCGGGGTCGTTGGTGGACTGCCATGCAGCAACCCAGCCTTCGGCAACGCCGGACTGATAAGAGCTGTACAGGTCAGAAGCGTTTGCCAGGTCGTTGACGGTCAGGGTGAAGCCGATGGTCTTGAGGGCAGCGGCTGCATTGGTCAGAACCTGGAAAGAGGGGTGGTCGCCGTTGCCGGAAGCGCCGATGTTGACGGTGTATTCCATCTTGGCGCCAGCCGGAGCTGCGGTGACCTGGCCGTTTTCAACGGTGTAGCCGGCTGCTTCGAAGTAGCCGAGGGCGGCCTGCAGAGCAGCAGCATACTTGGTGTCGCCGCTCATATCGCTGGTGTAGATCTCGTTGCCGTCAACGTCGGTAGAGTAAGCGATCTTGTAGCCGTCGTCGGTAACGGAGGGTGCTGCCCAGGAGGTGTTGGAGATGGGGTAGTTGATAACGCTTGCGGTATCGCCGTAGTAAGAGTTGATGCCCTCATCACGGTAAGCGGCAATCACGGTCATGATAGCCTTGCGCAGGTTCTTGGATTCCTCAGAAGCGGGATCATCGCCGACCTTAACGTTGTTGGCGCTCAGGGCAATGTAGCCATAGCCGCGGAAGTCCATCAGACGGGTGGTGATGACAGAGCCGTCGAGGTCAGAATTACCACCATTGATGGTAGCGATCTGGTTGGCAGCTTCCAGAGAGTAAGAAGGATCGGAGATGTCGATGGTGCCGGCCTGAACACCGGTGATCTTATCGGCTTCCTGGGTTTCCTTCATGTTGACGTGCTTGGCAGCGGGCTCGCCTTGATAGTAGCTGGGGTTGGCATCCAGGTAGATGACGCCATCGCTGTACTTATTGAAGGTGTAAGCGCCGGCGCCCAGGGGGGTGCTGGTGACGGAACGAACCTTGCTCAGGTCGCCCTTTTTGAAGCCGTAGGAGTGGTTGTCGTAATCATACAGGCTGCGGTCGCCATAGTAATCCAGGGAGGCGATAGGCAGCTGCAGCTGGTAGATCATGGAGTTGGACAGCTCGGTGGTGGTGATGGTCATGCTGTAATCGCCGGTCTTGACAATGCCGGAAACGGTGTCAACGTCAGCGCCGGTGGCAACACCGGTGGTGGAGTAAGCATAAACATCAGCCGGGATCAGGTCAGACAGAGCAGAGCCTGCGGTCTCAGCTTCCATGGAAGCAAAGTTCCAGTCATATTTTTCTGCGATAGCCAGGAAGAAATCCTTAGCGGTAGCGTCAGCGGCCAGGCCGTCAAAGCCCCAGGCGGAAGCAGCAGCGGCAACGTCGTCCTCTTCAGCGTAGCCGTTAGATACGCAGGCGTCGATGATTTCCTGTGCAAAAGCAACGCCACCTTCGTTAACAGCATCCCAGAAAGCCTTCTGCTGCTCAGCGGTGAACAGGCTGTTATCAGTGTTGTCCTCGCCTGCCTCAGCAATCAGCTTGGACAGGGTGGTCATGCTGCTGCGGTAATCATCCAGACCGGCAATGGGCATGGAGTACAGGGTGGCGGAACCGTCATAGGTCGGGTCCATGTAAACATACAGGTTGAAGATGACGTCATCAATGGTGATGGGGGTGCCGTCAGCGAAGACCAGGTCATCGCGCATGTTGATGGCATAGGTAACGGTGCCGTCAGCATTCTCGGTCACTTCGCAGTCAGCGGGGCCATAGTAGGTGTAATCGGTGCCGTTGTACTCGCGGGTCTCACCCTCGATGCCCTTCAGGATCATTTCGCCCTTACGGTCAGCGCCCAGCAGGGCAATGTTGGTCAGGTCGATAACGTGCTGGTCAGCGGAAGAAGCGGCGAAGAACGGGCTGAACTTGCCCTCAAAGCCGGTATCTGCCAGAACCAGGGTGCCATCGCTGCTGCCGGTATCGGTAGCAGCGGCTTCGCTGGTAGCCTCGCCGGAAGCAACAGACTCAGCGCTGCTGGAAGCGGAAGAACCGCAGCCAGCCAGCAGGCCCGCAGCCATTGCAACTGCCATGGCCAGTGCAAGCACTTGCTTGGTGTTTTTCATGTTTGTATAACCTCCCAAATCATTTTGGTAATGGCGGCAATTTTAACACTACCAAAAGGAGTGTTAAATAAGAAAGGCTTAAGCCTTTCCGCATTTGCGGTGTTCCCTCACCGCAAACAAATGTCACCAATAACCATGTTATAATATCGCAATTTTCAATTTCTGTCAACCAAAAAACGCCGTTTTGGCAACATCTAAATAAAAGTCAGCAGGATAACCATAACAGCACGCTGAATTTTGTGAAATTCTTCCGCGCCGCACTTTAGCGGGCTAAATTCTGCGTTATGGTGCAAGGTCTTTTACTCTTCGCGCCCGGAGTCGGATTCTTCGGTATAAACTGCCGCCCGGATGGTGTGCCCTGCGGCAAAAGCAGCCGCAGCAGCCGCAGCGGCCAGCGCTGCAAATAATACTGCATACCAGATAGCGCCTTGTCCGCCATTCAAGAACACGTCCATACACTCCCCCACTGCAGCCAGCGCGGCGAACCCCCCGGTCAACAGGCAGCGCAGCGGCAGTTTGGCTACCGTTTCTTCATACACATAGCTGCGCAGGCGTGCCCCGCCGCGGCTCATGCGGGCCAGCGCCCACACCGCGCTGATGCCAGCCACCAGCGCCCCGGCATACGGCAGCAGTACATAAAACTGCTGCATGGCCCCCGGCGCGGGCACCATGCCCGCCGCCGCCAGCACCGCCAGTGCCCCGCCGCACAGCGCCCACAGCAGGCCCCGCAGTTTGGCATACGGCATGCTGCCGGTATAGCGGCGGTAGCTGCCCTGGTACAGGTAGCTGCCGTTGACATCTCTGCGGAAGTCATTCAGGTATTCCCGCCCACGGCGGGTTTTCTTTTGCTGCATTATTCGATCCCCGTCAGGTCATAGCTGTCCAACCACTGCTTGGCCGTTTCGCACACGCCGCGCAGGCAGCTTTCCTCAAACGGGCTGTCCAGACCGGCGTTTTTCAGCAGCTCAGTAAACACGCGGCTGCCGCCCTGGCGGGTGTATGCCATGTAGTGCTCCCACGCGTTGGCGCGGTCCTTTTGCAGCATGGCCCAGAACTGCAGGCTGACGGTCTGTGCCAGGCAGTAGTCAATATAATAGAAGGGGCTTTCGTAAATATGCTTCTGGCGCTGCCAGCCCTCACCCTCGCTGTAGAACGGGATCTCGCCATCCAGCTTCATCCACGGCATATAAATGCCCAGCAGTTCTTTCCAGGCGGCGTGGCGCTCGGCAGGGGTCAGGTCCGGCTTTTCGTACACGATATGCTGGAAGTGATCCACCATGGTGCCATACGGGATAAAGGTCAGCGCACCGGCCAGGTGGCTGTACAGGAACTTGCGGGTATCCTTGCCAAAGAAGCCCTCCGCCCACGGCCAGGCAAAGAATTCCATCGACATGGAGTGGACTTCGCATCCTTCCATGCTGGGCCACACGGTGGAATACGGCACGCGGTCACGGTTGGTGTATGCGGCAAAGGCATGACCCGCTTCATGCGTGACCACCTCAACGTCATGCTGGGTGCCGTTGAAGTTGGCAAAAATGAACGGTACCTGATAATCCCACAGGCTGGTGCAGTAGCCGCCCGCCGCCTTGCCGGGGGTGGAAAGCACGTCCAGCAGCTCATTGTCCAGCATGGTGTTAAAGAAGATGCCGGTTTCGGGTGAAAGTTCCTCATAGAATTTTTTACCCTGGGCCAGAATGGCATCGGCATCGCCGCAGGGGGCGGGGTTGCCGGAACGGAACATCAGGGCATTATCGGCAAAGCTCATGGGGTACTGTTTGCCCAGGCGCTTGGCCTGCTCACGGTAGATGCTGTCCGCCAGCGGCACCAGATACTTGACCACGGCGGCACGGAACTTTTCTACATCCGCTTTGGTATAGCAGTTGCGGCCCATGCGGTAGTAGCCCAGGGTGGTGTAACCCTCGTACCCCAGCTTTTTGCCCATCTTATCCCGCAGGTGGGTCAGCTTGTCATAAATATCATCCAGCTGTTTCTGGTTGTCCTTATACCACTGGCCCTCGGCTTTCCAGGCGGCCAGGCGGCGGGCATCGTCCGGGTCATTCTTGAACGGGCTCAGCTGGGACAGAGTGTACACCCCGCCCTCAAACGGGATCTGTGCGCTGGCCAGCAGCTTGCCATACTGCTGGGTCAGCTCGTTTTCCTGCTGCAGTTCTTCCATGATATCGGGCGAGAATGCCTTGCGCTCAATTTCGGCGTTCACAAACATCAGGTCGCCGTATTCTTCGGCAAAGTTTTTGCGGTAGGGGCTTGCCAGCATGGCGGCGGTCCAGGAATCCTGCCACTGCTGGATCTGCGGCATGGCGCTGTTGGCAAATTCCATCTCTTCATCATAGAACTTATCCCGCGTATCAATGGTATGGCGCACGCTGGCCAGGGTGAACAGGGTATCCACATGCTTGTTCAGCACCTGCTCCTCCAAAAAAGCGGCGCGGGCAGCGGCATAGTCAGGGGCGTTCTGCAAACGCTCGGTCAGTGCGGCAAACTGTTCTTTCAGGGTGCTCATGTCCGGGCGCTCATAGGGCATTTCGGAAAATTTCATGGGTTCGTTCTCTCCTTATTCTACAGTTTTGTTCGTGACTTAGGGACATTATACCATGGCGCAAAAAATAAGACCAGCCCGAAAAAGGCTGGCCTTCCATGATTCTGTATGATTTTACATGCTATTCATAAATTATCGCACGCAGCGGTGGCGTGCTCTCCCCTGCCCCTTTGCCATCAGCGCAGGGGTTGGCCTGCCTGCCATTCTGCCCGCCGGGCCTGATAAACCGCCAAGCGGCGGGCGGCAAGGGCATTTTTGCAGGCAGCTGCCCGGCGCTACGCCTGCTGTTCAGTACGGGCGGCAGCGCGCTGCTGCGCGGTATTTTGTGCAAGCATCAGTTTCATGGTTTATGCCCTCCCTTGTGTGCTTCCAGCATACCACGGCGCGGTGTGGCACACCATACCACATTTTTCCATTCAGGAAAAATTTTATTTTACTTTCAGGAAAGTTTTATCCGCTTGCATCCCTATGGTATAATAAAGCTGCAATATTAAATGAAAGGGATGGCACTACCATGACCAATGAAGTTTTGAATACCATGAAAACCCGCCGCAGCTGCCGCTGCTACCTGGACAAGATGCCGGAGCCGGAAGCACTGAACGCCGTGCTGGAAGCCGGCACCTGGGCCCCCACCGGCATGGGCCGCCAGAGCCCGGTGATTGTCTGCATACAGAACAAGGCCGACCGCGATACTTTGAGCAAGATGAACGCCGCCGTGATGGGCGGCAATGGTGACCCGTTCTATGGTGCGCCCTGCGTTGCCGTTGTGCTGGTGGATAAAACCATCCCCACCTGTGTGGAGGACGGCAGCCTGGTGATGGGCAACATGCTGAACGCCGCCGAGAGCGTGGGGCTTTCCGCCTGCTGGATCCACCGCGCAAAGGAAATGTTTGAAACCGCCGAGGGCCAGGCCCTGCTGAAAAAGTGGGGTGTGCCCAATGCCGAAAACCTGCGCGGCGTGGGCAACTGCATCCTGGGTTATGCTGCCGAGGGCGGCAAAAAGGCCCCTGCCCCGCGCAAAGAAAACTATGTGGTGCTTGTAAAGTGATGCAGAACGAGAAAAAGCTGGTTGTTTTGTTCCCCGGCTTTGGTTACGGACCGGACAAACCGCTGCTGTATTATGCCGCCAAGGTTGCCCGCCGGCAGGGGTTGGACTGCATGGTGGTGCAGTACAGCCAGCTGTTCCCCCACGAGGAAACGCCGCAGGCCAGCGCCGCCAAAAGCTACCCCGGCGCCGCGCAGGACGCCATGACGCAGATTCCCGCCGGGTATGACCGGTACATCTGCATTGCCAAGAGCTTTGGCACGATGGTGGCCGCCGGTTGGGTAAAGGCCCACCCGGAATACCATGTGACCCTGCTGCAATTAACGCCCCTTGCGTGGGAGTATGCCCCGCTTTACGCCGGGATGCCCGCCTGGCACGCCACCGGCACTGCGGACCCGTTGGGCGGTGCCGCGCTGCGCCGTGCTTTGGAGGATGACCCCGCCATCACTACCTATTTTGTGGAGGGCGGCAACCATTCGCTGGACACGCCGGAGGATTACACCATTGGCCTTGAGGCGCTGAAAGACATTGTGAGAAAGTATGAGGAAGCGATGAGGTAAGTTAGGCGGGAGGAGTTTTCGTTTTTAATTAGAAATGAGAAATTAGCAATTAGGAATTGGAGATAAGGCGGGGCCCGGTGCATGGTTTAAGATGCACCGGGCCTTGTGTTTGTTTTGGAAAGAATAATCAAAAAAGAATAATGGCCATATTTTTCGTGATGTGCCGCGATTCTATTCGTAGGGGCGCATATTGTGCGCCCGTCGCCTTGCGGGTGGGTGATGGGGTGAGATATCCGGCACGGCCCGTTATTAAAGTTTCTGCTTCCTTCTTTTCAAAGAAGGAACAAAACCCCCGTAAACTCATTCCACCTTCAAAATCGTCACGCTGACGGGGGCGAGTTCGATGGCATTGCGGCAGGCGGGGCCAAAAGGTTCGGCGGCGGCACGGGTACCATCGCACAGATAGCGCCAGCTCCCGGCAGGCAGGGCCGCCCACTGGCGGGTGCGCTCCGGGTTATAATAAACGGCCAGCCGCCCTGGCAGGCTTTCGCCCCGGCGCTCTGGCACAAAGCCGATCAGCCACCCCGGCAGGGACAGAATGCAGGGTTCTGCATCCCCCGCCATACCGGAAAGCTCCGGATACGCCTTGCGGATTTCCAACAATCCGTGATAATACTGCACCAGCTCCTCCAGCTGGGCGGCGCGCGTCCAATCCAGGCGGTTCAGCTCCAGCGGGCCGCGGTAGGTGTTGTGGTCGCCATGCTTGGTGCGGGCAAACTCTTCGCCCCCCTGCATGAACGGCAGACCCTGGCAGGTCAGGTAAATACCCGCCGCCATGCGGTTCTGGGCCAGCAGATCGGCATCCGGCGCGGCATAATCCCCGCGGCGGGCCACGCATTTCAGCTTATCCCACAGGGTATAGTTATCATGGGCCGAAACATACTGCACCACCTGGCCCGGCGCCTGGGGCATAAAATCCGCCTGGCCGCCGCGCCACGCCGGGATAGAATGCAGCACTTGATACCCACAGTGCATATCGCCGTTGATGTAGCCCGCGCTGCCCGCGTTGAACACCCCGCCCTTGATGGCATCGCGGGTGTTATCGCAGAAAAATCCGATGCGGCTGTCCAGCAGGCCCGCCGCCTGTTTGTTGGCGGGGATCGCGCCGTGTTCCATGCGGGTGCTGCCGCCCTGCCACGGTTCACCGTACATGAGGATATCTTCGCCGCCGGGCAGGGCATCCAGTGCAGCGCGGATCGCGTTCATGGTTTCCACATCGTGCAGAGCCATCAGGTCAAAGCGGAACCCGTCAATATGGTACTCTTTGGCCCAGTACACACAGGAATCCACCAGATACTTGCGCACCATCGTGCGCTCGCTGGCAAGGTCACACCCGCAGCCGGAGCCGTTGGTCAGGCTTCCGTTTTCCCACCGGCGGTTCCAGTAGCCGGGCACCGTGCGTTCCAGCCAGCTGTAGGAATAATAGGTATGATTATACACCACATCCATCACCACGCCCAGCCCGGCGCTGTGCAGGGCCTGGATCATGGCGCGGCATTCCCGCACGCGCACCTCGCCGTGGAACGCATCGGTGGCATAGCTGCCCTCCGGCAGGTTATAATTCAGCGGGTCATACCCCCAGTTGTAGTCCTCGCCGCTCACTTCGTCCACCGTGGCAAAGTCAAAAATAGGCTGCAGCTGCACATGGGTCACACCCAGCCGCTTAAGGTAGTTCAGCCCGGTGGGGTGTACGCCGTCCCCGTTCAGGGTGGTGCCGTCCACCGTAAAGCCCATAAACTTGCCGCGGTAAGCCTGCGGCACGCCGCTGGCCGGGTCGGCGGTAAAATCCGCCACATGCACCTCCCACACGCTGCGGGCATGGGCGGGGATAGCCGGGCGTTCATCCTTCTGCCAGCCGTCCGGCACGGCGGCGGCCTGGTTCAGCACCATGCTGCGGGTGCCCCCTGCCCCGGCTGCGTGGGCGTAGGGGTCCGCTGTAACGGTGGAGGTTCCATCCGGGAACTGCAGCTCATACTGGTAATACTGCCCGGCCAGGTCACCCGCCAGTTCCAGGTACCAGGTGCCGCCCTCACTGCGCTGCATAGCCAGGGTGCCAAGGTCGGCAGCTTCCGGCTCTGCGTCCGTGCCCGTAGCAAAGCGGTGCAGCGCCGCGCTGCACGCCGTGGGGGCCCACAGGCGGAATGCCGTAGCGCTGCTGCGCCACACTGCACCAAGATCATTCCCGGCATAAACCGGCAGCTGGGATACCTGTGTTTCGTTCATGGGGATTCCTCCTACTGATATACCACAAAAAAGGCACAGCCTTTGCGGCTATGCCCAAAATGCTTACGCTATAATTTTAACAGGTCTGGCCCGCCAGTGCAAGGCTGAAATCAGCCGCGGTTTTCCATCGGCAGGTAATCTCTGGTTGCCATAACACTTTTGTACGCGGGGCGAATGATTTTATCCACATTGACCAGCTCTTCCATGCGGTGGGCGCTCCAACCGACCACACGAGCCACAGCGAACATGGGGGTATACAGTTCCACGGGGATGCCCAGCATGTTGTAGACAAAGCCGGAATAGAAGTCCACGTTGGTGGAAACGCCTTTATAGATATGGCGCTTTTCGGCAATCACCTGCGGGGCCAGGCGCTCCACCGTGTTGTAAAAGTCAAAGTCCGCCTTGCGGCCCTTGGCCATGGCCAGCTGCTGCACAAAGCTCTTGAACACCACCGCGCGCGGGTCCGACAGAGAGTAGACCGCATGGCCCATGCCGTACACAAGGCCCTTATGGTCAAAGGCCTCTTTATCTACAATTTTGCCGATGTAGGCGCGCATTTCGTCCTCATCGGTCACATCGGAAACATGGGCGCGGATATCGGCCATCATCTCCATGACCTTGATGTTCGCGCCGCCGTGCTTGGGGCCCTTCAGGCTGGAAAGCGCCGCTGCAATGACCGAGTAGGTATCCGCCCCCGAAGAAGTGACCACGCGGGTGGTGAAAGTGGAGTTATTGCCGCCGCCGTGCTCCATGTGCAGCAGAAGAGCAATATCCAGAACATGGGCTTCCAGCGGGGTATACTGCTGGTCGGGGCGCAGCATCTGCAGCAGGTTTTCTGCCGCCGAAAGCTCCGGCCGCGGGCGGTGGATGTACATGCTGCCGTCATTCAGGTAGTAATTATAGGCATGGTAGCCATACACCGCCAGCATAGGGAAGACACTGATCAGCTTGATGCACTGCTCCATCTGGGTCTGCAGGCTGTTATCCCCCACCGAATCATCATAAGAAGCCAGGGTCAGCACGCTGCGGGTCAGGCTGTTCATCAGATCCTTGCTGGGGGCTTTCATGATAACGTCCCGCACAAAGTTGCTGGGCAGGGCACGGCATTTGGTCAGGCAGTCGGTAAATTCATGCAGCTGCTGTTCATTGGGCAGATCGCCAAGCAGCAGCAGGTAGGCAACTTCCTCAAAGCCATAGCGCTTGCCGCGCAAACCACGGATCAGGTCATACACGTTATACCCGCGGTACCACAGCTTGCCATCGCAGGGGGTTTTAACGCCGTCACGCATTTCAAACGCATCAATGCGGGAAATATTGGTAATCCCGGCCAGCACACCGTTGCCGTCCTTATCGCGCAGGCCGCGCTTTACACCGAACTCATCAAACAGGTTCGGATCAATGGCATCGTTATGCACACACAGTTCTGTAAACAGCTTGGCTTCTTTTTCGATTGCCGCATACTCACCCATGGTTTGTCCTCCTTTTACTTTTGAGACTTACCGTTGCATTATACAGTGTATTAGATTATTATACACCGTGTTCAACGTCAAAAGGTGAAAAAAGCGTTAATTTTAATTAGGGTGTATCTGAAAAGTCGAAAATTTAGTCTATTTCTACAAACACAGCCGAATTTTGCGTTAAAGAGTCTTGGGCAATACCGCATAATTCTAAGTGCCGATACGGCGAGCGAGGTGCGGCAGATGCTAAGCCAAAAGCGCAGATAATA
>NZ_PSQF01000089.1:0-10731 GCF_003324125.1 Subdoligranulum sp. APC924/74
ACCGCATAATTCTAAGTGCCGATACGGCGAGCGAGGTGCGGCAGATGCTAAGCCAAAAGCGCAGATAATACTGGATGTCTTATCGAGCATTTTGGCAATGCAGATGCCGTGCCGCAGCCGCCGGAGCGGTGCTTAAGCCGTAAGGCGGGAATTGTGCGGTGTTGCCTTAGGTCGGATTGAACATTGAAAATATGTGACTAATCCACAAATTACTTGTAGGGGCGGCGTCCCCGACGTCCCGGATGGGCAATAATTATACCGCACATTTCAATGGATCTAACGTCTTATATGGCTTTCCGACTTTCCCGAAAAAACGCTTTTTCCCATTATAACAGCAAAAGCCGGGTGCGGCAAGTGCGCACCCGGCAAAATGCGGTGTGTTTTGCGTTTTACAGCTCACAGGGGGCAAAACCGTCCTTGCCCAGCACCAGAACACGGGTATAGCCCAGTTCCTTCAGCTGTGCGGCGGCTTCCTCAAAGCCAAAGGTCAGGGCCTTGGCTTCGTGGGCATCGGCGGTAATGGTCACATTGCCGCCCATGGTCAGCCATTCTTTCAGGATGGCCGGGGAGGGAAAGTAATCCTCGCGGAAGCCGCGATAAACAGAGCTGGTATTCACTTCCAGCACGCAGCCAGCCTGTGCAGCAGCTTCCAGTGCCTTGTGGGCAGCGGCGGTGTAGCGCGGGTCGGATTCATCAAAAAACTTGCCGCTGCCGTTCACCTTTTTGATCAGGTCAAAATGACCCAGGATGGTGGGCTTTTTGGCGGCAACTGCAGCTACGTTGGCAAAATACGTTTCCACCACAGCAAGGCCGTCGCCGTCAAAGTCGTCCTGGATGCAGGCAGCCAGGTCCGCTTCGCGCCAGTCAATCTCGTAATATTTGCCGGTCTTGGGGCCCTTGACATAATGGGTGCTGCCGATCCAGTAATCATAGGCAGCCGGGTCGTCATCGCTGTACAGATCCCATTCCAGGCCGCACAAAATGTCCAGCTTGCCGGCATAGCGCTCTTTCAGCTTGGCTACCTGGGCGCGGTACAGCTGGGTGCGTGCATTGGTCATGCAATACTCAATGTCGTGCGGGGTGTGGCTGTGGCCAGAGAAGCCCAGCGTTTTCAGCCCGGCTTTCCAGGCGCTCAGGGCAAGCTCCTCCGGGGTGTTTTTGCCGTCACACAGCTTGGTGTGAACATGGACCGAACTGAGCAGATATTCCTTAGCCATTACTGCATCCTCTCCTGTTTCACTTTATGGTCAATAACATGGCGCTTTTCCAGCTCTTTGGTGATGTCTTCTACGGAAATGCCAAGTTCAATCATCAAAACCATCACATGGTAGGCAAGGTCGCTGATCTCGTAAACGGTTTCCTCTTTGTCGCGCTTGCTGCCTGCAATGATCACTTCGGTGGATTCCTCGCCGACCTTTTTCAGAATCTTTTCCAGACCCTTGTCAAACAGGTAGGTGGTGTAGCTGCCCTCTTTGGGGTTGGTCTTGCGGCCTTCGATCAGCTCATACAGCCCCTGCCAGGTGAACTGCTTCAGCTCATCGGAAACATAGACCGGGTTAAAGAAGCAGCTTTCCGCGCCGGTGTGGCAGGCGGGGCCGCTCTTGATAACATCCACGACCAAAGCGTCCTTATCGCAGTCTGCGGTGATGGAAACCACGCGCTGCACATTGCCGCTGGTTTCGCCCTTGCGCCAGATCTCCTGGCGGCTGCGGGACCAGAACACCGTGCGGCCCTCGGCAATCGTCAAAGCCAGGGTTTCGGCGTTCATATAAGCCAGGGTCAGAACCTCTTTGGTGTAGTGATCCTGCACAATGGCCGGAATCAGGCCGTTGGCATCAAATTTCAGAGTTTTGGAATTTTCGGTGATTTCCATGGCGAACTCCTTATCTAAAACGGCGAAAGGCTGGGTACACTCTGCCGGGCCGCAGATTCATGCGAACCGCACAGCCGGATTCCCAAAAGTTTCCCCATTCTCAGTAAAAAACTATAAGTATAGTTTAGCGTGTTTTGCGTTGTTTGGCAAGCCCCAATTATATGGGCTGCTTTTGCCTGTTATACCCGCATCTCCACGCCGTTTTCACGCAGGTAAAGCTTCAAATCGCGGATGTCCACCTGCTTCGTGTGGAAGATGGAGGCTGCCAGCCCGGCGTCCACGCGGGGGTGGTTCAAGAACAGCTCCTTGAAGTCATCCATCTTGCCAGCACCGCCGGAAGCGATGATGGGCACAGCACAGCGCTGGGCCACGGCGTCCAGCAGCTCCAGGTCAAAGCCGTTCTTTACGCCGTCCGTGTCAATCGAGTTGACAACCAGCTCGCCCGCGCCGTTTTTCACGCCATGCTCCAGCCAGTCCAGAGCGTCAATGCCGGTGTTTTCGCGCCCGCCTTTGGTGAACAGCTTGAACTTGCCATCCACCCGCTTGATGTCCGCCGAAAGCACCACGCACTGATTGCCGTAACGCTGGGCAGCGGCGGAAATAATGGCCGGGTTCTTGATGGCACCGGAGTTGACACTTACTTTGTCGGCACCGCATTTCAGCACCCGGTCAAAATCTTCCAGGCTGCCGATGCCGCCGCCGACCGTCAGCGGGATAAAAATTTCGCTGGCAACGCGGCGCAGAATATCGGTAAAAATCGTGCGGCCCTCCACGCTGGCGGTGATATCATAAAACACCAGCTCATCAGCCCCGGCCGCGTTGTAATAGCGGGCCATCTCGACCGGGTCGGCCATATCCTGTAATCCGGCAAAGTTGACACCCTTGACCACACGGCCGTCTTTTACATCCAAGCACGGGATAATACGTTTGGTAATCATGCGCCCAGCCCCCTTATTCCTGATACAGTGCCACAGCCTGTTTGAGGTCGATGGCGCCGGTGTAGATGGATTTGCCCAAAATTGCGGCGTGGCAGCCCATGGCCTGCAGCTCCGCCAGCTCTTCCATGCGGGCAATGCCGCCGGATGCCGTGATCTCCAGGCCGGAAATCTGCAACAGCTCACGGTACAGGTCCATGTTGGTGCCCTGCATTGTGCCGTCGCGGGAAATATCGGTGGCGATGATCGCCTGCACGCCAGCTTCGGCACAGCGGCGGCAGAAAGCAACGCCCGGTTCGGGGGTGACTTCTTTCCAGCCGTTCACAGCCACAAGGCCATCGCGCATGTCCACGCCAACGGCAATTTTGGGGCCGTATTTCTGCGCCATGCGGGCGGTAAAATCAAAATCCTTTACGGCAATGGTGCCCAGGATGCAGCGCCCCACGCCGAGAGAAAGATACTGTTCAATGCGGGCTTCGTCACGGATGCCGCCGCCGACCTCGATAAACAGCCCGCCCTGCTTAGCAATGGCGGCAATGGTGGTCATGTTGGCGGTGGTGTCATCCTTGGCACCGTCCAAGTCCACCACATGCAGGTACTTGGCCCCGGCGGCAATAAACTCCCGTGCCTGGGCGGCGGGGTCTGCATTATAAACGGTCATCTGGTCGTAATCGCCCTGGTACAGGCGCACGGCCTGCCCGCCGCGCAGATCAATGGCAGGATATAACTTCATGGCTGCACCTCACAATTCTGCAAAGGCCCGCAGCATGCGCAGGCCGGTATCGCCGGATTTTTCGGGGTGGAACTGCGTGCCGTATACCAGGCCGTTTTTCACAGCGCCCGTTACCGGGATGCTGTACTCACTGGCAGCCAGCGTGTTGGCGGCACAGTTTTTGGCGTAAAAGCTGTGCACATAATACACATACTCACCGGGCTTGGTGTACTTGAACAGCGGGTCGTTTTCCCGCCCCGGCACAATGTCCAGCCGGTTCCAGCCGATGTGCGGCACTTTCAGGCTGGGGTCTTTCAAATCGTCTGCCAGCGGGCACACTTCGCCGGGAATCAGGCCAAGGCCGGTGTGTTCGCCGTACTCATAGCTTTTTTCAAACAGCAGCTGCATGCCCAGGCAGATGCCCAAAAGCGGTTTGTGCTCCACTTCCTGCTTGATAACGGGCACCAGGCCGGTGGCTTCCAGCTTGGCCATGGCATCGGCAAACGCGCCCACACCGGGCAGAATGATGTGGTCCGCCGCGCGGATGGCGGCAGCGTCGCGGGTCACTTTGGTTTCCAGCCCCAGGCTTTTCAGGCTGGAAGCCAGACTGAACAAGTTACCCACGCCGTAATCAATAATTGCGATCATATACGTTCCCCCTTTTTGTGTGCTGCTGTTGCAGCGCCCCTCTTAATACCTGGGGTTAATG
This sequence comes from Subdoligranulum sp. APC924/74, assembly GCF_003324125.1. Taxonomy (NCBI): domain Bacteria; kingdom Bacillati; phylum Bacillota; class Clostridia; order Eubacteriales; family Oscillospiraceae; genus Subdoligranulum; species Subdoligranulum sp. APC924/74. Next base: position 4,230 of record NZ_PSQF01000089.1, read on the forward strand.
TAGCCCCAGGGCCAGCCGGACCTCGTTCATTTGGATCTGGTCTGTGTCATATTGGTAAACCGTTCCATCGGCAAAGGTATAACGCACAAAAACGCCGGTGGGGTTTTTGGCGGTCTCTTCGGGTATTTCCACTTCCCACAAGTCCAGCACCGCGCCGCTGTGGTAGCGGACGGTGAGCGGCTCCCCCTGCGGGCAGCTTGGCTGCACTTTGCCTGCCCCGGCGGCGCAGATCAACCGGCATAACCGGCTGCTGGCATCCGGGTCCAGGGAGGAGGTTTCGCCGTTGCGGGTCAGCGCAGCGCCGATCTTGCCCGCGTTTTCCACACTGGCGGCAAAATCGGTGGAAAACCTGCGGTAGCGCTGGTGGTAACGCGCCGCCCAGCCAATGGTGCCAATGCAGATTACCAGAACCACACAGGCCGCCGCCAGGAACACCGCCCCGCCCCAGCCACGCCGCCGTTTGCCGGGTTTAATTCTGTCATACAGGTTCATGGTGTTCCCTCCTGATACAGTGGGTCCAAAACCCATTTGAGCGGGTTTTATTGCACAATGGCCCAGTAATCAGTTTCAGTGCGGATGATGTGGTCGTAGAAAGAGCGTTGGAATACGGAATGCCCGGCCCTGTGAGCAACGCGCCCTTTGAAAATGCGGACAACCTGGGAAATATTTGTAGGGGACGATGCTTGCATCGTCCCGTCCGCTTTGGGTTGGATGCCCACCAAAAAATGAATATGGTTTGGCATAATTACATAATGCAGCAAACCATCCATTTGCAATAATGCCTGTTCAGCAATGCGGCCCAGCGGTGATAATTCAATATGCACATCAGGGTTGAGCCCGTCATGCGGGCCGATGCGAGCATCGGCCCCTACAACTGAACCAAGGTTACATACACGGTTTTGGGTGCATATGGTAACAAAATACACGCCGCGGGCACTGTAATCATACCCCTTTAACCGGTTCCCTTTGCGGTCTGGTAATTCCGTCCCCATGCCACTTTACCCCAAAATCAAATCCAGCTCCTCAAAGAATCGCTGCATCTGTTCCGGGGTACCGATGGTGATGCGCAGATAATCGGAAAGGCGCGGGGCGCTGAAATAGCGGATCAGCACGCCTTTTTGCCGCAGGCGCTCAAAAATCTGTTTGCAGGGCATGCGGCTGGTGGTAACGAACAAAAAGTTGGTGGCGGAATCCGGCCCGGTAAAACCGCGCTCCCGCAGCTTGGTCATTGTGTCGGCGCGGGTGGCGCAGATCTTGCCCACCGTATCACGGAAGTAATTCTCATCCTCCATGGCGGCCACGGCGGCAGCCTGGGAGAGGGAATTGACGTTGTATGGGCTGTAGCTGAACTTGATGCGGTTCATATCGGCAATCAGCTCCGGGTTTGCCACGCAGAAGCCCACGCGGGCACCGGCCAGATTGTGGGATTTGGAGAAGGTCTGCACCACAATCACATTGTCATATTTCTTGGTCAGCGGAATGCAGCTGGCGTTTGGCCCAGCAAAATCAATGTACGCCTCGTCCACAATCACAATGCTGTCGGGGTTGGTGCGCACCACTTCCTCAATGGCGGCCACCGGCTGCAGCAGGGTGGTGGGGGCGTTGGGATTGGCAATCACGATGGTCTCATTCAGGCCGTGGTACTTGCTCAAATCCAGCGAGAAATCTTCCTCCACCAGGATCACATGCTGCGGAATGTGCAACAAATCACACAAAACCGGGTAAAAGCTGTAGGTGATATCGGCAAATGCCAGCGGGTGGGTTTCATCGCAGAAAGCGCGCAGCGCCAGCAGCAGGTTTTCATCGCTGCCGTTGCCGCACAAAATATTTTCCGGCTGCACGCCGCAGTGGCAGGCAATGGCGGCGCAGAGCGCGGCTTCGGTCAAATCGGAATACAGCCGCAGCCCCGGCACTGCTCCGGCCACCGCCGCCGCCACGCCGGGGGCAGGCGGGTAGGGGTTTTCGTTGGCGTTCAGCTTGACAAGGTCAGGCAGTTTCAGCTGCTCGCCGGGGGTGTAAGGCTCCAGCGCAGCCAGCGTTTTGGTAAAATAACGGCTCATTTGGGTCACCTCTTTGTTGGTGCAGCAGCCGGGCCGCCGCACCGGATCAGGAAAGTCCGTGACATAAAGTGTATCCTGCGCCCATTTGGCGGGATTGGTGTCGATGTAGTGCCAGATGGTGTTGTAATTGTCCGGGGAGCGGATGATGTGGTCGTAATATCCGCGCTGCCAGAGTGCATGCCCGGCTGTTTTGTTGGTCAGCCGTTTCAAAGTGGAGATAAACATCGGGATGACCTGGCTTGCGCGGGCGGATGTAGGGGGCGGCGTCCTCGACGCCCCGGATGGGCCTTGCTGAATGGCAATCAATAAATGGATGTGATTGGGCATTACAACATATTTTTCAATCCGCACATGGGGATAAAATGCAATCATATTCCCCAACTGCCGTGCAACAATTTTACCGGTTGGTGACAATCGGGTTCGCGGGGCGTCGGGGACGCCACCCCCTACAATCGTTCCAAAGGTGCAACGCTTGTTTTTGGAACAAATCGTAATGAAATACACACCGGATTGGCTGTAATTATATGTTGCTAAACGGTTGGCCTTCCGCTCCGGTACCCCATCCTTCACTGGTCTTCAAAACGGATGGTAACGCTCTTGGCGTGGGCGTGCAGGCCCTCATGTTCGGCAAAATCGGCAATGCGGGACTGAACTTTGCCCAGGGCATCGCGGGTGTAATAAATGAAACTGGACTTTTTCACAAAATCGTCCACGCCCAGTGGGCTGGAAAAACGTGCCGTGCCGCTGGTGGGCAGGGTGTGGTTGGGGCCGGCAAAATAATCGCCCAGTGCTTCCGGCACATTCTTGCCCAGGAAAATGCTGCCCGCGTTCTTTACGCTGTTCAAAACGGCGAACGGGTCGTCCACACAAATTTCCAAATGCTCCGGGGCAATGATGTTCACGGCGTCAATGGCCTTGTTCATATCGTCCGTCACAATGATCTTGCCGTTGGTGTCCACGCTGGCGCGGGCGATGGCAGCGCGGGGCAGCTGTGGGATCTGCACTTCCAGCTCGGCTTGTACGGCCTTGGCCAGCTCGGCGCTGTCCGTTACCAGCACGGGGCTGGCCAGCTTGTCATGCTCGGCCTGGCTCAGCAGGTCAGCTGCCACCCAGGCGGGGTTGCAGCTGCCATCCGCCAGCACCAGAATCTCCGAAGGCCCGGCGATCATATCAATGCCAACCTTGCCGAACACTTTGCGCTTGGCGGTGGCAACGTAAATATTGCCGGGGCCGACGATCTTATCCACCGCGGGGATGCTCTCGGTGCCGTAAGCCAGCGCGGCCACGGCCTGGGCGCCGCCGGTCTTGAAGATCTTGTCAATACCGGCAATCACCGCAGCAGCCAGGATGGAGGGATTCACCTTGCCATCCGGCCCGGCGGGGGTGGTCATCACGATCTCCTTCACACCGGCCACCTTGGCGGGGATCACATCCATCAGTACGGTGCTGGGGTAAGCGGCGGTACCGCCCGGCACATACACACCGGCTTTTTCAATCGGGGTATATTTCTGGCCCAGCACAATGCCGGGAGTATCGTTCATCACAAAGTTCTTGTGGACCTGGTGTTCATGGAAGGCGCGGATGTTGGCGGCGGCCATCTTCAGGGTAGTCACAAAATCCTCACCGGCGGCTTCAAAGGCTTCGTCAATTTCCGCCTGGCTCACCCGCAGCTCGTCCAGCTGGGCGTGGTCAAATTTCAGAGCGTAATCTTTCAGGGCGGCATCACCGCGGGCGCGCACATCGGCGATAATGGCATCCACGGTTGCTTCCACGCTGGCTTCCGCACGGATATCACGGTTCAGGATTTCTTCAGGCTTCAAAGCGTCAAACTCAAAAATGCGGATCATTTGGCAAGCGCCTCCTTCATCTTGTTCAGCAGTTCGGTCAGCTGCGCGTACTTGAATTTGTAGCTGGCTTTGTTGGCAATGAACCGTGCCGAAATGGGCATGAACTCTTCCAGTACGGCCAGATTGTTTTCTTTCAGGGTGGTGCCGGTCTCCACAATATCCACGATCACATCCGAAAGCCCCAGGATGGGAGCCAGCTCAATGGAGCCGTTCAGCTCGATGATGTCAATATCGCGGCCAATGCTCTCGTAATGGGCGCGGGCAATGTTCACAAACTTGGTGGCAACGCGCAGGGCGCGGCTTTCATCGTCCACAAAGTTCCTGGGGCCTGCCACGCACATGCGGCACTTGCCCATGCCGGTATCCAGCAGCTCGTACACATCGGCACCGGATTCGGTCAGGATATCCTTGCCCACAATGCCAATGTCGGCAGCGCCGTGCTCTACATAAATGGCAACGTCGCTGGGCTTGACCAGGAAGTACCGCACCCCGGCTTCGGGGTTCTCCACCACCAGCTTGCGGGTCTCGTTGTAGTTTTCGTTGGCTTCATACCCGGCGGCGGCCAGCAGGCCATAGGCTTTATCGCCCAGGCGGCCTTTGGGCAGGGCGATGTTCAGCCACTGGCGCTCGGTGCCCTGCTGCTGTACCGGCGGCAGGGGAGCGCTCAGGCGTTCCAGCTCGTCCAGGTAAAGGGCAAAGCCCAGAGCGCAGGCACCGGGGGTAAAGCGCTGGGCCAGCAGGTCATACCGGCCGCCTTTCAGCACGGCACGAGGCACCCCGGCCACATAGCCGCTGAACACCAGGCCGTTGTAATATTCCATATCACCGGCAAGGCTCAGATCCAGCTGCATGCCGCGTCCGGCATCGCCCAGTTCATTCTGCAGGCTCTGCAATTCCAGCAGGGCATCCTGCTGGGCTTCGCACTGGCACTGGCTGCGGGCGGCGGCCAGCGTGGTGCCAAAGGGGCCGTGCAGGCTTAAAATGGTGGTCAGCGCGTTGGCGGCGGCTTCATCCAGCCCGCTTTGCAGCGCGGCGGCATGCAGCTCGTGGGCGTTTTTATCGCGCAGCAGCTCCAGCAGGCGCGGGCGGGCGGCGGCATCCACATGCAGGGTGTCCAGCAAGGCGGTCACAAAGCCCATATGGCTGACTTCCAGCACGGTGGGAACTTCCAGGCTGGCCAGGCTTTCCAGCGCAAGGCGCACAACCTCGGCCTGTTCGGCAGCGCCAACCGCACCGATGCACTCCAGGCCCATCTGGCTGATCTCCGAGAAGGTGTGGCTTTCGCGGCTGGGGCGGCAGATCTGCTCTGTATAATAATACTTTTTGCATTCCCCGGCGGCGGGCTGGGCGTTCTTGGCGATCGAAAGCGTTACGTCCGGCTTGATGGCGCGCAGCTTGCCGTCCAGGTCGGTAAAAGTAATGACCTGGGAATCCGAAAGAAAGCGCTCATTCTGCTGATAGAGCGAATATTCCTCAAAATGGGAGCAGCGAAATTTGCGGTAGCCTGCACCCTCGTATAATACACGCAGCTGCAAAGTGCTGCGCTCAGCCGGTGAAAACCGGGAAAGATCAAGTTGCATGAATATACTCTCCTCTTTTAATCTCTTCCGAACCTCTTCCATTCCTCTTCATCCACAACCCACCAAGTTACGCGGGAATAGATGAATTTATTATACTTTTATGCATTAAAGATGTAAAGAGATTCCACGCAAAATAATAGAATAAAAATACGGCCATCCCGTGCCCCAAAGGGCGCAGAACGGCCGTATGCTCAATGTTTGGTGCGCTGAACGTTGTAGGCTTTGACCATCAGCACGGTGTACCACAGCAGCAGTACCGAAAATACCACAAAGCTGCCGGAAGAAGCCTTGCCCAGCGGCACGCTGGCAGGCGCAGCAAGGCTGGCAATGCGCAGCACCGTGTGGGCAGCCAGCAGCACCCCGCAGGCAACCAGCATCATGCGGGTGGAGCGGGTGTATTTCAGGTCATCCACAGCGCGGCGGGCCGCAGGCAGGCTGCCCCACACAAGGCCCAGCAGCAGCCACAGGTCAGCCAGCCGCAAAAACGGCGCAGCAGCGGTCAAAGCCCCGCCGGCCTGCACCCAGGAACCGCACAAAACAAGCTCCAGTGCCGTGGCCGCCAACCCGCACACAAGCGCAGCCAGCCCCTGCCGTGTCAGCAGCAGGGCGCCGATCACCAGCAGCACGGTCAGGCTCAGTTCCGCCATGGTAACGCCTTCCGGCACACCCAGGAACGCCCGCCCCGCTGCGCCGATCCCCAGCAGCAGGAATCCGGCAGCCGCATAATTGTGGCGCTTTTCCATCTTAACACGTCCTTTTTGAAAAAGTCTGTTGCATAAAATCTTGAAAGGTTAAAGGGTATTATATCACGCGGTTCCCTCTTGCGCAAGGTGTGCGGCGGTGGTATAGTAATTACTATGCAGTCCAAAACGCAGCTTTTTAAGGCAATACCGCATAATTCTAAGTGCTGATACGGCGAGCGAGGTGCGGCAGATGCCAAGCCAAAAGCGCAGATAATACTGGATGTCTTATCGAGCATTTTGGCAACGCAGATGCCGTGCCGCAGCTGCCGGAG
>NZ_PSQF01000008.1:0-59975 GCF_003324125.1 Subdoligranulum sp. APC924/74
TTGGCAACGCAGATGCCGTGCCGCAGCTGCCGGAGCGGTGCTTAAGCCGCAAGGCGGGAATTGTGCGGTGTTGCCTTAGTTTTATCGAGAGAGGGAATGTATATGCAGCCGTTATCCACCCGCACGGAACATTTTACCGATTCCGTTATCCGCCGCATGACCCGCGTCAGCGCTAAGTACGGTGCCATCAATCTTTCCCAGGGTTACCCGGATTTCAACCCGCCGTCTGCGATTCTGGACCGCCTGGCCGAAGTATCGCACGAAAACTTCCACCAGTATTCCATCACCTGGGGCGCGCAGAACTTCCGCGAAGCACTGGCCGAAAAGCAGTCCCGCCTGATGGGGCGGCAGATCGACCCCAATACCGAGATTGTGACCACCTGCGGCAGTACCGAGGCCATGATGGCCGCCATGATGACCGTTGCCAACCCCGGCGATAAAGTCATTGTCTTTTCGCCTTTTTATGAAAATTACGGTGCCGACACCATCCTTTCCGGTGCCGAGCCGATCTATGTTCCGCTGCATCCCCCGCTGTTCAACTTTAATGTGGACGAGCTGGAAGCCGCGTTCCGCCAGCACCCCAAGGCGCTGATCCTCTGCAACCCCTCCAACCCCTGCGGCAAGGTGTTCACCCGCGCAGAGCTGGAACTGATTGCCGACATGGCCGAAAAGTACGATACCTACGTTATCACCGATGAAGTGTACGAGCACATCGTCTATGCGCCCTACCAGCACACCTATTTTGCCACCCTGCCCGGCATGTGGCAGCGCACCATCTCCTGCAGCTCGTTGTCCAAAACCTACTCCATCACCGGCTGGCGGCTGGGCTACACCATTGCCCCGCCGGAAATCACTGACCGCATTAAAAAAGTGCATGACTTTTTGACGGTCGGCGCCGCTGCGCCCTTGCAGGAGGCCGTTATTCCCGGCCTGCGCTTCGGCCAGGAATATTATAACGACCTGCTTGCCACTTATACCCGCAAGCGGGACCTGTTTGTGGAAGGTCTGGATGCCATCGGCCTGCAGCACACGGTTCCCCAGGGCGCTTATTACATCCTGATGGATATTTCCGAGTTTGGCTTTGACAGCGACCTGGAATTCTGCGAAGTGCTGGCCCGCGATGTCGGCGTGGGCGCTGTTCCGGGGTCCAGCTTTTTCCGGGAGCCGGTCAACCATCTGATCCGCTTCCACTTTGCCAAGCGGGACGAAACCCTGTGTGCCGCCCTGAACCGCCTGGAAACCATCCGCAAAAAAATCCCGGCCAGAAAGTGACGAACTTGCGTGGGCAGTTTGGCAAATCGAAAGTTGTGGAGGTGAAATGAATATGATGATGTTCTTAAAATTAAGAAATATCTGAGTTCATAGAACTATGTTAAATAGTTTTATGTATAGGCAGAACCCGAAAAACTATTTAATAAAGGAGATTGTGCAATGATATTTCAAGATAATGTAATCAAAGAGTACTTAAAAAATGTTTATTTTATAACGGGAACACCTTGTGGAGGAAAGACAACCGTTTCACGTGCGTTGGCGGAAAAGTATGGATTTGAACTATTTGATGTTGATGAGAGATTCGACGAGCACAAAAAAATGTCGAACCCATTATTTCAGCCTGCGATGAATACGTATTTTAACAGTGCAGATGAATTTTTTGGAAGAACAGTTGAAGAATATAAGAATTGGCTGTTGAATAATACTCGTGAACAGTTAGAGTTTGTTCTTCTTGATTTGATTCGTTTATCAGAAAATAAGAAAGTTTTGTGCGATTGTCATCTTACAGTTGCTCAGGCACTCGCTTTTTCTGAACCAGCGAGAGTTGTTTTTCTCATAAAAGACCCATCTAATCTTGTTGATGAATATGGTAATCGACCAGATCATCAGGGATTTTTTCAGTACTTAAATTCAGCGACTGATATAGAAAAAGCCAAACAAACTGTGAATATTACCTTATATGAACTCAATGTAAATCGCATAGAGGAGATTAAAAGCAGTTCTTTCTTTTGGATAGAGAGAACTGTGGATAGTACAGTTGAGAGTACATTAACTTGTGTCGAAAAACATTTAGGTTTAATATAGTTGAAGAAAGACATTCGATTATAGCACATTTTGTTTAATGAATTAGTGCCAAAAATTGAGAAGTATTCTTGATTTGTGGCATCTTAATAAGGCAGAATAAAGGAATAAAAAGAATCTTAATTCTGTTAAACGCTATTGACAATTTCCCGTTTGCGCTAGCAGCAAACACCCCAAAATCCTGCACCACCATGTTACCGGGAGGATTTTTCCATGATATATCTGGATAATGCTGCCACCACGCGCCCCTGCCCCGCTGCGCTGGATGCCATGCGCACCGCGCTGGAGGATGCCTGGGGCAATCCGTCCGCGTTGTACCGCCCCGGCCAGCAGGCCCGCAAGCTGGTGGAGGACGCCCGCCGCACGGTGGCCCGCGTACTGCACGCCGCGCGCCCGGCGGAAATCACCTTTACCAGCGGCGGCACCGAATCCGACGTACAGGCTTTATACACCGGTGCCGCCCTGGGCGCTGCCGCAGGCAAACGGCACATCATCTCCACCCAGATCGAGCACCACGCCGTGCTGCATACTTTACAGGCACTGCAGGCGCAGGGTTTCACTGTAACCTTGCTGCCGCCGAGCGCCGCCGGGCTTATCACCCCGCAGCAGCTGGCGGACGCCTTGCAGCCGGACACCTGCCTGGTCAGCATCATGTTTGCCAACAACGAAATCGGCACCGTGCAGCCCATTGCGGAACTTGGCGCCCTCTGCCGGGAGCGCGGCGCGCTGTTCCACACTGACGCTGTACAGGCTGCCGGGCACCTGGCCATTGATGTGCAGGCCACGAACATTGACCTGCTCAGCCTTTCCGGCCACAAGTTCCACGGGCCAAAGGGAGCCGGTGCGCTATATACCCGGCGCGGTATTGCCTTGCAGAATGTGCTGTACGGTGGCGGCCAGGAGCGCGGCCACCGCGCGGGCACTGAGAACGTACCCGCCATCGCGGGCCTTGCTGCGGCACTGGCCCAGGCGGATGCCAACCTGCCCGCCAACACAGCCTGCTGCCTGGATTTGCGCCAGCGCCTGACGGAGCAGCTGCTGGCCATTCCCGGCACCCACCTGAACGGCGATGCGGCCCAGCGCCTGCCCGGCAATGTGAACATTACCTTTGACGGCGTGGAGGCCGAAACCCTGCTGCTGCTTTTGGACGAAGCCAAGATCTGCGCTTCCGCGGGCTCTGCCTGTTCCGCCGGTGCGGTGGAACCCAGCCATGTACTGCTGGCCCTTGGCCTGACCCCCGCCCAGGCCAAAAGCACCCTGCGGCTGACGCTGGATGCCGCCAACACGGCGGAAGAAATCGACACCGCTGCCGCTGTGATCACCGCCTGCGTACAGCGCCTGCGCGATGGCGTGCGGTAAGGCGTTTGCCCTATTTTCGAGGTGAGATGTCCGGCAGGGCCAGTCTACGGGACGATGCAAGCATTGACCCCTACAGATTGATTTTTAAGGTTGGTGGTAAGGGAACCTTCAGGCCGCCTCGCGTCCAGCGCAAACAGCGCCCCGGCCCCTTCTGTCTCTCTGCGACATTCCCCCCGCGGGGAGCTTGTCACCACAGGTGACTGAGGGGTGGTTCTCCGCCGCCAACTTAAATTCAGCGGAATAAACCATTCCCCTGTCGTGCGTTTGGCTTTCTAGCCACACACTTTCATTGGCCGCCCGTCAATCTAATGCAATCCCCCCTGCATTGCGAAATTTGCCGCTCACATAACATCTGAACCATCCACCAACAGCATCCGAACTTTTATACGTCTGTACAAATATTTTGTACAGACGTCTGATTTTAAAATTTTATTGCTCATATTCCCCAAGCCGCACGCTGATGTGCGGCTGTTTTTTTACCTTTTTGTAAATATTTGCTCAAATATTTGACATTTTTTTTTATTGTGTTAAAATTATGTGTATTCACGATTGCTTACCACCCAACCATGTTGCATCCCAGCGCTGTTTTTTTTGCCGTCGGGCGCTGCCGCACAGAAAGAGGTTTTTCCGCATGATTCGTATTCTGACTGATTCCGCTTCCGATCTGACCGCGACCGACAGTGCCCGTCCCGGCGTGTACACTGTGCCCCTGTCCGTTACCTTTGCCGATGGCACCGGCGGGCTGGACGGTGTGGAGCTGACGGCTGATGAATTTTATGCACATCTGAAAGTGGACAAGGTTCCCCCCCGCACCAGCCAGCCCAGCCCCCAATCCTTTATGACAATTTTTGAGGATGCCAAGGAGAACGGCGATCAGGTAATTGCCATTTTGATCAGTTCTAACCTGTCCGGCACCTATCAGTGCGCGCGGCTGGCAGCGGAAAGCTGCGATTTTGAGGATGTCTTTTTTGTGGATTCCCGCACGGCATCCCAGGGCGAGGCCATCCTGGTTCGCGAAGCGCTGCGCCTGCGCGACGAGGAGCACCTGCCCGCGCACGCGATTGTCGCTGAGCTGGAACAGCTCAAGCAGCGCATCCGCGTTCTGGCCGTAGTGGACAGCCTGAAGCACCTGCACAAGGGCGGGCGTTTGCCCGCCGCGGTGGCGCTGGTGGGCGGTGCCCTGGGTGTCAAACCGGTGCTTTCGGTCGTGGATGGGCAGATCAAGCTGGCGGACACGGCCCGCGGCCGCCCCGGCGCGTTTGTGGCAATGTTTAAGAACATTGAAAAGATGGGCGGGGTGGACCCTCGGTACGGGTACGCTCTGCTGTATTCGGACGAAAAAGGTGTACTGGCCCCCCTCCACCATTACATGCACGAAAACCTGCACATGACCGGCGGGCGCGTTGCCCGCCTTGGCCTCGTCATTGCCTCTCACGCCGGCCCCGGCTGCGCAGGCCTGGTGTTTGTGACAAAAGAGTAAGATTTATACGGGGGATTTTGTTCCTTCTTTGAAAAGAAGGGAACCGAAGAAACTTTAATACAATATTATATTAAATTATAATTTAGGCAGCTGCCCAAGAGTTTTATGAGCAGCTGTCTTTTTATTGTTTGCCGCTCTTTCTATTCTGCTCCGTAGGGAACGGTCTTGACCGTTCCGAAACCTATATACAATATCCCACAGACCCTAATTATGGCAAGTATCCGGAACATTTTATAACGGGATATTTTCTTTAAAACGTTCTCGTTCCTATACCTTAACTGCCCTCTTTTTTCCCCACCAACACCAAAAGCCCCGCCAAACAGCCACATCAATGGCCGCCCGGCGGGGCTTTCAACTTTAATCTTTACTCTGTCAACGTCAATGCAATGGACAGGTCCTTCAGCTGCTGCGGGTCAACAATATCCGGTGCGCCGGACATCGGCTCGCCTGCGTTCTGCACCTTCGGGAATGCGATGACATCGCGGATGGAATCCTTCTTCAGCATCAGCATTACCATGCGGTCCAGGCCGTAAGCCATACCGCCGTGCGGGGGTGCGCCGAACTTGTAGGCATCCATCAGGAAACCAAAGCTCTCGCGAGCCTTTTCCTCGGTAAAGCCCAGGGCCTTGAACATGCGGTCCTGCAAAGCGGGGTCATTGATACGCATAGAACCGCCGCCCATCTCAACGCCGTTCAGTACAATATCGTATGCTACGGCATGGCAGGCACCGGGGTCGGTTTCCACCTTGTCAATATCCTCTGCCTTGGGCAGGGTGAACGGATGATGCATGGCCATCCAGCGGCCCTCCTGCTCGCTGTACTCAAACAGCGGGAAGTCCACCACCCACAGGAAGTTGAACTTGTCGGGGTCGATCAGGCCGTACTTGCGGCCGATTTCCAAACGAACCTGGCCCAGCGCGGTGCAGGCCTTGACCCAGTCAGCATCGCTGACGATCAGCAGCACGTCGCCGGTTTCCAGCTCCATCGCCTTGTACAGGGCTGCCTTTTCCTCTTCGGTCAGGAACTTTTCAAAGCTGGAAGAAGTGCCTTCCTCGGTCAGGCGGCTGAATGCCAGGCCCTTAGCGCCATAAGTCTTGGCAACCTCGCCCAGTTTGTCAATGTGCTTGCGGGTCAGCTTGCCAGCCAGGCCCTTGGCATTGATGGCGCGGATGCTGCCGCCCTGCTCCAACACTGCGGCAAAGGGCTTAAACTCGGTGCCATCAAAAATGTCGGTCACATCCACAATTTCCAGGCCAAAGCGGGTATCCGGTTTATCGGAGCCAAAACGGCCCATAGCCTCGTCCCACGGCATGCGCACGAACGGGGTCTGCACATCCACGCCCAGCATTTCTTTCCACAGGCGCTTGATCAGACCTTCGTTGATGGTCATGATATCGTCTTCATTGACAAAGGACATTTCCTCGTCCACCTGGGTGAACTCCGGCTGGCGGTCAGCGCGCAGGTCCTCATCGCGGTAGCAGCGGGCGATCTGGAAGTAGCGGTCAAAGCCGGACAGCATCAAAATCTGCTTGTACAGCTGCGGGCTCTGCGGCAGGGCGTAGAAATGGCCGGGCTGCACACGGCTGGGCACCAGATAGTCACGGGCGCCTTCCGGCGTGGACTTGATCAGGGTCGGGGTTTCAATTTCGGTAAAGTGGTTATCGCAGAAATAGCTGCGGATGATCTGCATGATCTTGCTGCGCAGCACAATGGGCTCGTGCATCGAAGGACGGCGCAGATCCAGGTAGCGGTAACGCAGGCGCAGGTCATCGTTGACGTTGATATCATCGCGGATTTCGAACGGCGGGGTCTGGGCTTCACTCAGAATGCGCAGTTCGCTGACATACAGCTCCACATCGCCAGTGGCGATCTTGGTGGTCTTGGCGGCGCGCTCACGCAGCAGGCCGCGGCAGATCACAACATACTCGCTTTTCAGGCTTTCTGCTTTAGCAAAAACGTCTTTCGGCGTATCCTCATCAAAAACAAGCTGCAAAATACCGGTTGTATCGCGCAGGTCGGCAAAAATAATACCGCCTTTGTCGCGTGCACGGGCGATGGAACCGCAAACGGTCATCTCCTGGCCAACGTTTGACATACTCACTTCGCCGCAATAATTGGTACGGCGCAGGCTGCCCATCGTTTCCATAGGTAACTCCCCTTTTCTGTTAAGTGACAATTTATTATACAGCGGTTTGCACTGTTTTGCAAGGAACCCCCGCATTTTTCCCCGAAAATACGCATTTTGCCTTGTTCTGCGCCTTTCCTGCCCCGCTGCAGCTTCTAACTCCTAACTCCTACTTCCTAACTTCTAACTCTGTTCTCCCAGTTCCAGCCGTTTGAACCCTTCGCCTTCCACCTCGTTCGCCTGCAGCATCACGATAAAACTGCCGGGGTCAATGCGCTTGGTTTCGCGGTTGATGATATACAGCTGCTTGGAGCTGCAGGCACACAGCACCACATCGCGCCCATCCTGGGAATAGCCGCCGTAACCTTTCAATATCGTGGAACCGCGGTCCACTTTTTCGCCGATCATCCTGCACACGGCGGGGCCGTCGCTCGTCACAATCAAAGCCATCATACAGGCGTTGAAACCGAACATCATCCGGTTGATGATGTAAGAGCTCAAAAAATTGAAGATCAGGCCGTAAATGATGGAATCCACATCATGGAACACCAGCCCGTTTGCAAGGATGACCGCCAGCGCTGCCGCAAAGGTCAGGTTGCCGAACGGCATGTGCGGGTGGCGGGATTTGATGGCCATGGTGATAAAATCCAGGCCGCCGGTGCTGGAGTTCTGCATATAAATCAGCGCATCCCCCACGCCGCTGATCACACCGCCGCAGATGGTGGCCAGCATACGGTCCCCCTGGTACACCGGCAGCGCAGCCAGCACATAGTCCGTAAAAATGGCAAACAGCACCATGCACCGCACGCTGCGGAAAAAGAAATCCTTGCCCAGGTACTTGAAGCAGATCAGCACAATGGGGATGTTCATAATAATGTTGGTCACACCAATGGGCAGACCAAACAGGCGGAACAAAATGGCACCGATACCGGCCACACCGGTTACCGGCACCCCGGCCGCCACAGCAAAGCTGTACAGGCCAAGGGCCGAAACAAAACAGCCGATGACCTCCAGCGCCAGGTTTTTCCAGCGGGAATCCGTCATATCCTATCTCCTGCTTCCGCAGCTTGTGCGGGTATATTTGTGGGGGCAGCGGGCATTATTTGCCGCCCTTCTTGCGGTGGTAAGCAGACTTTTCGTCCTTCTGCTTCTGGGTCTGTGCCTGGGTGTTCTGCAGCTGGCGGCTGATCAGCACGGCTGCCACAATGCCGGCGCACACCACGGCAATGCCCACCGCCACATACAGCGGCAGTTTGCTGCTGGTTTGGGCGGCCTGTTCCTGGCGCTGCACCTGCTCCGGGTCCGGGGTCGGCTTTTCGGTCGGCTCCGGCGTGGCGGTGGGTTCCAGGGTGGGCATGGGGGTTGCTTCCGCCTGGGCGGCGGTGGGGTCTTTCAGGGTAGCCTTCGTGGTCGGGTGCGGCATGGCTGCAGCAGGGCGCTGAGTTGCCGTTGCCGCCGCGGGGGCCGATGTGGCGGCAGCAGCGGGGGGCTCGTCACTGGTATTGTTTTTTTCCTCCTGCTGCGGGGCCGCGGTAATGGCCGGGGTGGCTGTAGGCATCACCACAATATCCGGCGCGGGGTACACCTGCGGGGTACCGGTGGGCGGCAGCGTTGCCGCACTTTCCGGTGTGGAGGAACCGCCCGGCGTGGGGGCCGGGGTCGGGGTTGCCGTTTCCGGGGTGGCCGTGGGGGCAGTTTCCGGGGTAGAGGTTTCCGGCGTAGCGGTTTCACCCGTTGCGGTTTCCGCCGTTGCCGCCTGGCTCAAAGGTTCCTCCCCGCTGAAAAACCGCAGAATATCCCCCAGCACCGGGATGTCCAGCAGCGTTTCCACAAAGCTGGTCCGTGGGGTCTGACGGGTGCTTTCCGCATAGGCGGGCGCTGCTGTTGCCACACACAGGCAAAGCGCCGCACACAATGCCAGCATACGCATGTTTGTTTGCTTCATGTAAGTGTTCCCCTTTTTTACATCTTTGGCTGTTCTGTAAAATCAAAAAAGCCGGGGCGTGCCGGTTTTGAACCCGCACTGCTCCGGCTTTGGTGCCCGATGATTACTTTACGGTCTTTTTGATTTTGGATGCGCTGTAGGTCTTCATCACGCTGGCGGAAAGGTTATTTTCCATCTCGGCGCCCTCTGCATAGAACTCGTCCTGCAAAGCATCGCTCTTCATAGCGTCCAGCAGATTATAGCGGCTCACAAAATCATCCACCGTGCCCTGCTCCATGGGGTCCAGGCTGCGCACGATCATGTAGCTCATACCAAGGTCGGCCACCGTCCAGTTGCCGGTACCGGCTGCTTTTACCGCATCGGTAATGCTGTTGCCGCCGTCATTGGTGTTGTAGCTGGACAGGTCCGAAGGCGTAAACAGACCGCTGCCGGTGTAATACAGTGCCTGGGTTGCTTCCACGCTGCTGCCCAGTGCGGTAAAGGCCTGCGGCACATAGGTCATTGCAGCATTGTACAGGGCAGATTCGCTGGTAGCCGCGGCCAAGTCATCACGGCACTGGTTGGCCAGGGCTTCAATCTCGGCTTTCTGGTCGTCGCTGGCAAAGGTATAAGTGCTCTGGTCAAATAGCGGCAGCTGGACCAGCTCCAGGTAGTAGCAATCGTTGTTGATGTAATCGGCATATTCCTGCTCGGTGACCGGGCTGCTGCCGTTTTCGCCGTAGATCAGCTTCAGGCAGGCATCTGCCTTTTTGCTGTTCAGCTGGTACTTTTCCAAGGTTGCCTTGGAAATGCCGTTTGCTGCGTACAGATCGCTGTTATTCTCCCACTGGGTATCGGCGGTCTTGGCGGCTTCGGCGGTAGCGGCTTCGTCCAGTGTGCCGCCCAGCTCGTCAAACTTCTTTTCCACTGCTGCGTAATACTGCAGGCTGCGCAGGGTCAGGCGGGCAACGTAATCTGCGCCGTCGGTGGTAACTTCCTCGCCGTTAATGGTGCCGGTGCACTCAGCTTTCAGCACGGCTTTCACGTTGCTGGCGGTTTCGCCGGTGGCAAGCTTTGCTGCGCCGGAAGCGGTGTTGTAGGCGTTATACTGGGCCAGCAGGTAGATGCCGGCCGGGATATCAACGCCGCCAATGCTGCCCACGCTGGCCGGGGTGGACATGGCACAGCCCGTTACGCCCAGCAGCAGCATGACTGCCAGAGCCAGACTGATGAATTTTTGTTTCATGTTGTGGGGTCTCCTTACTATACTTTCAATTTGCCGCGCGGGCACCACCCGCAAATGGCAATGTAAAAACATTATACCGCGTTTGACCGCCCATTGCAAGCACGGTGTGGGGGCAAAATCGCCCGCCAAGCAACAAAAAAACAGGGCAGCCGTCCCAAAATGGCCAACCGCCCTGTTCTGTTTTTCCTTATTCCTGCCTCCGGGGCTGAAAGCCAGCCCGCCGGGCAGCTGAATTTACTGGCGCAGTGCCTGGATCACACAGTCCAGGTCATGTTCGTCCTCACAGACGATCTTGACCGGATGGCTGTAGTCCAGACTCATCATACCGAGAATGCTCTTTGCATCAGCAATGCTGCCCTTCATGTCATGCACGCCGACCTCATTGTAACACTTGGCAGCGGCAGACACGATTCCCTGTACTTCTGCGAAGTTGGAAACCTTGACTTGTCTTACCATAATAATGACCTCCATAAATAAAACCCGGCACAGGCCATCATGCCTGCGCGGTAAGGGCGGAACCCACATTTCCTTTTCCTTACAGCTGCATTATAGCATAATTCTATCCGGCGTACCTATGTTAGATTCATTGTTGCCATTTTTTCATCGGGATGCACAAAAGACAAATTTGTTCATGTTCCGCTTTGTACAGGCTGCCAAAGTTTTTTCGCTTTATTCACGAATTTTCTTTATTTTTTGACTTTTCTGGCTTCAGTTTTTGTCTTTTCGGCTTTGTATTTTAACGGTTTTTGTTCCTGTTTTGGCAGGTTGCACATTCAAACTGTCCATTTGGCTTTTCCTTCCGGCAACATAATTCCATGCTCTGCCGAAAAGTGCTGATTTTTGCGGTTTTCGGCCAGGTTTTCAGCTCTGGGGCACGCCTTTCATGGTCAGGGCAATGCGCTTTTTGGCTGTATCCACGCTCAGTACCCTGACCTGCACCACATCGCCCACTTTCAGCGCATCTCTCGGGTTCTTGATAAACTTATCACTGATCTGGGAAACATGCACCAGTCCATCCTGATGCACGCCGATATCTACAAATGCGCCAAAGTCAATCACATTGCGCACGGTACCTTTCAGCTCCATGCCGGGCTTCAGGTCCTCCAGCCCCATCACATCGCTGCGCAGCAGGGGTTTGGGCAGGCTGTCGCGCACATCGCGCCCCGGCTTGCACAGCTCGGACACAATATCCATCAGGGTGGGTTCGCCCACGCCAAGTGCTTCGCACAGGGCTTTGGTGCCGCGGCTCTTCACCCGTACCGGCAGGCTCTGCATCGCGTCCGTGCCGATCTCTTTGGCGTCACAGCCGCAGGCTTCCAGCAGGCCCTTGGCGGCGGGGTAGCTTTCGGGGTGGACGGCGGTTGCATCCAGCGGGTTCTTGGCACCCGGCAGGCGCAAAAAGCCTGCGCACTGTTCAAATGCCTTGGGGCCAAGGCCCTTGACCTTTTTCAGCTGCGCACGGGAGGTAAACGCGCCCTCCTCCTCACGCCAAGCCACAATATTTTTAGCGGTAGCGTTGGTAATGCCGGCCACACGGGCCAGCAGCGGGGCGGACGCCGTGTTCAGATCCACGCCAACGCTGTTCACGCAGTCTTCCACCACACCGTCCAGCGTTTCGTTCAGGCGCTTCTGGGGCATATCATGCTGGTACTGGCCCACGCCCACGGCCTTGGGGTCAATTTTAACCAGTTCGGCCAGCGGGTCCTGCAAGCGGCGCGCAATGGAAACCGCGCTGCGCAGGTTGACATCATACTGCGGGAACTCCTCCGCCGCCAGCTTGGACGCCGAATACACCGAAGCACCGGCTTCACTGACGACCATATATTGCAGGTGCAGCCCCTTTTCCTCGGCCAGTTCACGGATTACGGCGGCGGCAAACTCCTCGGTTTCATGCCCGGCGGTGCCGTTGCCGATGGCCATGACCTCCACCTCGTTTTTCAGCACCATGCTCTTGATGGTTTTCTTGGCCTGATCCACCCGCTTGAATTCCGGCACCGGGTATACCACGTTGGTATCCAGCACCTTGCCGGTGGGGTCCACCACGGCAACCTTGCAGCCCATGCGGTAGCCGGGATCCAGGCCCATCACGGTTTTGCCGCGGATGGGCGGCTGCAGCAGCAGCTGGCGCAGATTCTCGCCAAACACAGTGATGGCACCCTCGGCGGCCTTGGCGGTCAGTTCGGCGCGCAGTTCGTTTTCCAGGCTGGGGTGGATCAGGCGGCTGTAGGCATCCAGTGCCGCGGCTTCCACAATGGCAGCGCTGGCGCCGCCGGTCTTTTTGCGGGCGAACATCCAGGCCACAATGCCCCCGGCGCGTTCGGCTTCCACGGCAATGCTCACCTTCAAAAAGCCTTCCCGCTCGCCGCGGTCCAGGGCCAGAATACGGTGGCCAGGGATTTTGGCGACAGGCTCGGTATAATCATAATACTGGGTGTATACGCTGTCTTCGTCCTTAGCTTTTACGCTTTTGACCATGCCGAACGCATGGTAGTAGCGGCGCAGCTCGGCGCGGCAGTGAGCGTCATCGCTGATGGTTTCGGCAATGATATCTTGTGCCCCGGCCAGAGCGGCTACTGCATCGGGGACTTCCTCGTTCAGGTAGTCGTTGGCGGCTGTCTGCGGGTCAAAGTCAGCATCCTGCTTCAAGGTAGCATCGGCCAGCGGCTGCAGGCCGCGAGCGCGGGCGATGCTGGCGCGGGTCTTGCGCTTGGGCTTATACGGACGATAGATATCCTCCACCTCGGCCAGTGTTTTGGCACCAGCCAAAGCGGCCTGCAGTTCCGGCGTCATGGCGTTCTGCGCTTCAATGGAGCCGGTCACTTCTTCTTTACGTTTATCCAATCCGCGCAGGTATTCCAGGCGGTCGCCCAAGTTGCGCAGCACCTGGTCATCCATAGAGCCGGTAGCTTCTTTGCGGTAGCGGGCAATAAATGGGATGGTGTTCCCGGCATCGATCAGGTCAATAGCACCCTGTACGTTTTTCAGGCTCAGGTTCAGTTCCTGCGCCAGCTGTTCGGCATGGTTCGGCATCTTTGTTCTCACTTTCTGTTTTACGAGGGATTTTCCACGCGGGATTTTCCAGCCTTTTTTGAAAAAAAGGCTTCGGCGAAAAAACTTTAATATATAAATTATAGTAGATAGTTAAAAATCAGCTGTAGGGCGGGATGCCCTCATCCCGCCGGGGAGAAACCTTGCCATTTGTTGCAAACGTTGCAAGCAATCCGTAGGGACCGATGCTCGCCATCGGCCCGCAAAGGGGAATGCAATCACAGGTCAGATGTTGGCACCGGCGGGGTGTTGTGCCATGATTCCACATATCGGGCTGTATCCGGGTATATCACCCCATCATATGCCACACACCCGCATGCGCACAATGTGCGCCCCTACGGTCTCCATCGGGATAAAACGCAATTTTCCGCCCCCGACTACATCCTAAGGCAATACCGCATAATTCTAAGTGCCGATACGGCGAGCGAGATACGGCAGATGCTAAGCCAAAAGCGCAGATAATACTTTGTGTATTATCGAGCATTTTGGCAACGCAGATGCCGTGCCGCAGCCGCCGGAGCGGTGCTTAAGCCGTAAGGCGGGAATTATGCGGTGTTGCCCTAAATTTGACCGTGCACACTCCCAACGGTTTGGCGGGGCATCATTTACCCCACGCTGCTCTCTTCCCGGCGCTTTTTCCGGTGCAATACTGCCACCCACACGGCATACACCACAATAGCGCCGGCGCTGACGGCAACGCTCTGCCGCAGACCGGCCGTGTGGTAGGTGAACACGATCTCGCTGTGGCCCGCCGGGGCGGCAACCGCCATCAGGCCGTTGTCCACTTTCTCCACCTCCGTCGGCACACCGTTCACGGTTGCGGTAAAACCATCGTCATAGGGCACGCTGAACAGTACCAGATTTTCGGCTTCCAGATCCGCCTGCGCGGTAAAGCCGGTGCGCGTTGCGGTAAAGCTTGTCACAGCGCTTTCCCGCCGGGCCGTACAGTCCTGCACATAGTCCTCATAGCTGATGTTATTTTTCTCATCATCCGTCAGGTTCTGCATCATCTGGCCGTACCGTTCCACCTGTTCATCGGTCAGCAGCAGGGCTTTCATCAGTACATTGCCCGCGTGGGTATCGCTCACCGTTTCAAAGTTCTCTTCCGTAATATAGGAATCATAGGTAAAGCCCATCGGCACCCAGTTCTCGTTCTCGTAAATCAGGTAGCTTGTGGTGCTTGAAACAAGGTTCCAGCCTTCCAGCTTTTCTTTTTCCCAATCCTCAACTTTTTCTTTCGGCACAAGGGTATACCGCACGCTCAGCAGACCGCGCAGGGCATACAGGCTGGCTTCCGGCTTGGAGTTCACATCCCGCTTAACGCCCACCGTAGGGTAAAATTCCAGAATGCTGGGTGCTACCGTGGAGTTAAAGAACTGGATGCAGCTTTTGTCCAGCCACAGACCAAGGTTGTTATAACTGTCGTAAGCGTCCAGCCGGTAAAAGACATCGTCCGGCAGAACGGCGTTCAGCTCCGGGGCTTCGCGCCAGGTCTGCTGCACATAGTCCGCATCGTGGTACCACTGGCCGTATTTGGTGATGGAAAGGTGTACCTGCCCATACACAAAGCTGAACCCCAACACCACGGCCAGCACCGCCGCCGGGAACCGTGCCGCCAGCTGCCTGCGGTAATGCAGCAGCAGCCAGAACAGCCCCACGCCCAACATGCTGACCAGCAAAATGCCCCAGTAGCGCAGCGGTTCCTCCACCACGCCAATGGTGGTGGTGCCGTCTTTTTCATTGGGCACCAGCGCAAAGGCAATGCTGCTCAAGGTACACAGCGCCACAAGGCCCAGCGCGCGGCGGTACTCGGTTTCGCACAGGTTGGCTTTTTGCAGCGTCATAGCCGTGGCGGCGCAGAGCACCAAAACCGGCATATAATACCAGCGCGCATAATAGCTGGAATTGAGGGCATAGAACATGCTGTTCAGCACCGGCACAAAGGCGCAGATAAGGCACACTTTCATGATGCGCGCAAAGGGGTGGCGCCGCCGCACGCGGCAGAACACCAGCCCGCCCGCAATGCCCACCACCGGCAGGTAGACGGTCATGCTGGTGTGCTTTAAGATGCCCTCCTGGAACAGGTCTTTCAGGTAGGGGGCATCCGGCATCAAAAAAGCGCTGTAAAAAATGGCAAGGTACTGCTGGGCGCTGCCATATACAAGGTAGCCGTACCCATTGAATGGATCGATTGTGCGCGGGTTCTGCACCAGCGAAAGTGCCGCCGGAACCAGCAGCGCACTGCCCATGCAGCAGCCCAGCACCGTCTGGAACGCCAGCGCCCCAAACAGGCGCAGGTTCAGCTTGTACCGGCCGCCCGCCACCATGCAGACAAAATAAATCATCAAAAACACGGCCTGCCCGGCAAAAAAGAAATAGTTGTTGAGCAGGTTGACCGCAACCCAAAACGGGAATGCACCGTGCCTGCGGTCCAGCACGGCGTCATCCAGCGCTTTGAGCATGTAGGGGAACAGCGCCACAACGTCCAAAAAGTGGTTAAAGAACACGTTGTACACCGTAAAGCCGGAGAACGCATACAGACACGCGCCCACCATGCTCCAGCGCTCGTCTTTTACCCAGCGGCGCATCCACAGGTAAGCCCCGCCGCCCGCCACAGCAAATTTAAGGCAGAGCATTGGCACCATGGCCCAGGGCGTCCACCGATAGGGCAGCAGCAGGGTGAGCCAGAAAAACGGGCTACCGCACAGATAAAAGCTGTAGGAGTTCACAAACCCGCTGCCCAGGTCCGTTGCCCAGCTGAAACTGCCCCCCTGCTTAACAAAATTGTTGGCATAGGAATAAAAGGAAATCTGCTGGTCGTTAAAGTCCCCGGCGTAGTGGAAAAAGTCGCCGTTCAGGCCATCAATGATGCAGTGGGGCAAAAACAGCGCCGCCGCCACCGCAAAGCAAAGCCAGAACACCTGCCAATACCGTGACCGCCCGCCTGTTTTGCGCTCCAAAAGCTTGCCGCCAATCTTCAATGCAATTCCCTCCTTTGAAGGGATGTGATATACTTTATAATTAGAAATTAGAAATGAGCAATTATCTGCCATTCTTTGGCTCCTCGTATTTTAGGGCAATACCGCACAATTCCCGCCTAACGGCTCAAGCACCGCTCCGGCGGCTGCGGCACGGCATCTGCGTTGCCAAAATGCTCGATAAGACATCCAGTATTATCTGCGCTTTTGGCTTAGCAGCTGCCGCACCTCGCTCGCCGTATCGGCACTTAGAATTATGCGGTATTGCCTTAGCAAAAGGTCTGCCCCATTGCCCACCATTTTATTTCTCATTCCTAATTACTAATTCCTAATTTTTTCAAGAGTGAGGTGCTTTGTTTTGTCTCTATACCCTTTTCACGCTCTTTTGGGGCGCATGAAGTATATTACGCGGTGGGCGCTGATGCGCTGCATGCGGCAGGAAAGCCTGAGTGAGCACACGGCGGATACCGCCCTGCTGGCCCATGCGCTTTGCCTGATCGCCCGGAACATCACCCACACCGGAGCCGATATCCGCCCCGACACCGTGGCCGCCGCGGCGCTGTACCACGATGCGCCGGAAATTTTGACCGGCGATATGCCTACCCCGGTCAAATACAAGAACGAAGCCCTGCGCACCGCCTACAAAGCCGTGGAACGGGAAAGCGCCCTTGCCATGGCGGATCTGCTGCCGCCGGAGCTGCATGAGATCGAAGGCAGCTATCTGACCGGCAGTGTGCTGAACGATGCCGAGCGCAAGCTGCTGAAAGCCGCAGACCGGCTTTCGGCCCTGATCAAGTGCATGGAGGAGGTGGAAAGCGGCAACCGCGAGTTCACCGCCGCTCTCGCCCAGCAAAAAGCCGATCTGGCCGCCATGCACAGCCCCGAAGCCGATTATTTCATTGAGCACATGCTGCCGTGCTATACGCAGAACCTGGATGAGCTAACGAAAAAGTAAGTAAATAGTTAGGAGTTGAAGGTGCGGCTTGCGCCACATTTTCGAAAATTTGAAAATAAGAAAAGGTTAATATTCAAAATCGTGCGCGTCAGCGCACACCATAAACTCCTAACTCCTAACTACGTCACAACGGGATTTACCTCAAGGTGACGGGCGCACAATGTGCGCCCCTACGGAGCATCACAATTTCTCATTGCTAATTCCTAACTACCTTTGGAGCTTATATACCGCCTCAATCAGCTTGTCCACATCGGTAAAATGCTCCAGCATGGAACAATAACGGCGCAGGGACGCGGCGCCTTTCAGACCTTTCATATAGTGCATGGCCTGGCCGCGGGCCTGGGGCATAGCGGTCCATTCGCCTTTTTCTTCGCACATTTCGTAGATTTGGGCGCGCAGGGCGCTCATCCGGGCGTTCAGGCTTGGTTCGCCGGGCTCCGGCTGGCCAATCAACACGGCGTTGATGCGCTCAAACAGCCAGGGGTCGCCCAGCGCGCCGCGGCCGATCATCACGCCCGCGCAGCCGGTTTGCTCCAAAATCTGCTTTGCGTCTTCCGCCGTGGTGATATCGCCGTTTGCCAGCACCGGAATGCCGACCGCTTTGCGGATCTCCGTGATGGCATCCACATCAATGGGCGGGATGTACATCTGCTCCCGCGTGCGGCCATGCACGGCGATCAGGTCTGCACCGTTTGCTTCACACTGCCGGGCCACGGCAACGCCGGTCAGCTGCTCGGCATCCCAACCAATGCGCATTTTAACGGTCAGAGGCTTATCCGGCCCCAGGGCTCCGCGGGCAGCGGCCACCATGCGGCCGCACAGCTCCGGGTCCTGCATCAGTTTGCTGCCTGCACCGCTGGATGTGATCTTGGGGGCCGGGCAACCCATGTTGATGTCCAGAATATCAAACTGCACGCCTTTTTCCTGAATGATCCGGATCGCCTGCGCCATCGTTTCGGGCTCGGCCCCAAACAGCTGCACGGCATAAATGCCGTGGGGGGCCTTGTCCCGCAGCAGGCGCACGCTTTTGTCATCGCCAAAGGTAATGGCCTTGGCGCTGGCCATCTCGCTTACCGTCCACGCCGCGCCATGGTCCGCCATCAGGTGCCGGCACGCCGCATCCGTAAACCCCGCCATCGGCGCAAACACCGCAGGCTGTGCATATGGAATGGTTAGATTGCGTAATTGCATATTTTTGATAGGCAGGAGTGAAGAGCGAGGAGTTAGGAGTGAGAAGTTAGGAGTGAGGAGTTAAAGGTGCGCTTGCGCCGCGTTTTGAATTTTTGGGGTAAAACAATAAAACCTAACATTCAAAATCGTGCGCGCCAGCGCACACCAATAACTCCTAACTCCTACTTCCTAACTCCTACCTCCTAACTCCTACCTCCTAACTCTCTCCCAACTTTTGTTTTTGCTTCAGCTAAAATATTATTTTACCACACTCCCCACACCAGTGCAATTTGTGATATACTATTTTTATTATTGCGATCGATGTGTTTCGTTTTTTCGGAGGTTCCTGTATGAAACTGCTGGTTTTGGATGGCAACAGTCTGGTGAACCGGGCTTACTTCGGTATCAAGCTGCTGACAACCAAGGATGGGCGCTACACCAACGCCATTTTCGGCTTCCAGAATATCCTGCTCAACCTGCTTTCCGCCCACCACCCGGACGCTGTGGCCATTGCCTGGGACGAAAAAGCCCCCACCTTCCGCCATACCGCCTATGACGGCTACAAGGCCACCCGCCACGGTATGCCGCAGGAGCTGGCGGAGCAGATGCCGGTATTAAAGCAGCTGCTGACCGACCTTGGCTTTGTGCAGGTCAGCAAGCCCGGCTGGGAAGCGGACGATATTCTGGGCACGCTGGCCGCCGCCAACGAGGCCGCCGGGGGCACCACCCTGCTGGCAACCGGTGACCGGGACAGCCTGCAGCTGGTAGACGATGCCACCACGGTGCTGCTTGCCACCAACCGCGAAACGCTGCCCATGGACCCCGCCGCCATCCAGGAAAAATACGGCGTGGCCCCGCCGCAGCTGATCGAAGTAAAAAGCCTGATGGGCGATGCTTCCGATAATATTCCCGGCGTGCCCGGCATTGGCGAAAAGACCGCCCTTGCCCTGGTGCAGAAGTTCGGCAGTTTGCAGGGCGTGTATGAGCACCTGGACGACAAAGCCATCAAACCCAAACAGCGGGAAAAGCTGGAAGCCAACAAGGAGCTGGCCGAGCTTTCCCACATGCTGGGCACCATCCGCAAGGACGCTCCCATCGAAACTGCGCCGGAGCACTACTGCCGCACTGCCGGGGACCCGGCTGCCGCAGCCCAGCTGCTGGCTGAGCTGGAAATGCACAAGCTGACCGCCCGCTGGGGGCTGGATGAATCCCCGGCAGCGGTTGCCGCCAGCGCAGAGACTCTGCCGGAAGTGCAGCCCGACCTGCTGCCCCTTGCGCCGGAAGGCCGATATGACCTGGCCCAGAACAAGGACGGCAGCTGGTACGCCGTGCAGGGGGATTCCGTTTTCCTGCTGGATAACGACCGCCTGCCCTCTCTGCTGGATGCCGCCGGGGTGCAGCTGCGTGTGTTTGATGCAAAGCCGTTGTACCACATTGCACTGGAGCATGACGGCGTTGGCGCGGCCATTGTGTTTGATGGCAAGCTGGCCGCCTACCTACTGAATCCTTCGGCCAGTGATTACCAGGCCGGGCAGCTGGCGGCAGAATACGCTGCTGCCCCCGCCTTTGCCTGCGCCGCCGCGCCGGATGCCGGGGCGCTTTCCGCCTTGCTGGATGTGCTTTCCACTAAGCTGGACGAGCAGGGCGGCCACGACCTGCTGGCCACGATGGAGCTGCCTCTGGCCCGCGTGCTGGCCGACATGGAGCGCATCGGCTTTGCGGTGGACGCCGAGGGCATCCGCCAGTTCGGCGATAGCCTGCGCGCCGAGCTGAACGGCATTTTGCAGAACATTTATGCTGAGGTCGGGTACGAGTTCAATCTGAACAGCCCCAAGCAGTTGGGCGAAGCCCTGTTTGACAAGCTGGGCCTGCCGCCCCGCAAAAAAACGGCCCGCGGCTATTCCACTGACGCCGAAACGCTGGAAAGCCTGCGCGCCTACAGCCCGGCGGTGGATGATATTTTGAAGTACCGCACCTATTCCAAGCTGCTTTCCACCTATGTGGAGGGCCTGCTGAAAGCCCTGGGGCCGGACGGACGCATCCATTCCACCTTTATCCAGACCGAAGCCCGCACGGGACGCATCAGCTCCACTGAGCCGAATTTGCAGAACATTCCCATCCGCACCGAGCTGGGCAGCCGCCTGCGCGGCTACTTTGTGGCCGCCCCCGGCGAAACGCTGGTGGACGCCGACTATTCCCAGATCGAACTGCGCATTCTGGCCCACATTACAGGCGATGAAGCCATGCAGCAGGCGTTTTTGTCCGGGGCAGACATTCACCGCGCCACCGCGGCCAAGATCTACCACATCCCGGAATCGGATGTCACCCATGAGCTGCGCACCTCCGCCAAGGCCATCAACTTTGGCATCATGTACGGCAAGGGAGCGTTCTCTCTGGGCAAGGACCTCGGCATTTCGGTCAAGGAGGCAGATACTTTCTTGAAAACGTATCTGAATACCTTTCCGAAAGTGGACGGCTACATGCAGAACTGCATTGAACACGCCAAAGAGAAGGGCTATGTAGAAACGCTGTTTGGCCGCCGCCGCCCGCTGCCGGAGCTGGCAAGCTCCAACTTCCAGGTGCGCAGCTCCGGCGAGCGCATGGCCCGCAACACACCCATCCAGGGCACCGCGGCGGATATCATTAAGCTGGCCATGGTGCATGTCTGGCAGCGCCTGCGGGACGAAAAACTGCAGGCCCGCCTGCTATTGCAGGTACACGATGAACTGATCGTGGAAGCGCCGGAAAACGAAGTGGAACAGGTCAAGCGTATTCTGAAAGAGGAGATGGAGCAGGTGGTATCCTATTCCGTCCCCCTCACCGCCGAAGTCGGCACCGGCAAGACCTGGCTGGAAGCACATTAACAGGTAGGAGGTAGGAAGTAGGAGTTAGGAGTTAATTAGGAATTAGCAATGAGCAATGAGAAATTGCAATGCTCCCGCCAACCTTGCTGCAAATCCCGTCATGGCATCTGTAGCAAGGTTTCGGAACGGTCAAGACCGTTCCCTACAGATCAAAATAAAAGGTTGCTAAAATCTTTTCGTTCCTATTAACTCCTCCCTCCTAACTCCTAACTTCACACGGGGGTATACAATGTATATTTTAGGCATCGAATCGAGCTGCGATGAGACGGCGGCTGCGATTGTGGAGGATGGAAAACATTTAATTTCCAACGTTATTTCTACCAGCGTCAAAGAACAGGCGCTTTACGGCGGTGTTGTGCCGGAAATTGCCAGCCGCCGCCATGCGGAATACATCAGCGCAACGGTGCAGCAGGCTTTGCAGGATGCCAACATGGCCATTGCGGATGTGGACGCGGTGGCCGTCACCTTTGCCCCCGGCCTGATTGGGGCCGTGCTGGTGGGGGTCAACTTTGCCAAGGGCCTGGCTTACGGCGCGGGCAAGCCGCTGGTGCCGGTACATCACCTGCGCGGGCACATTGCAGCCAACTATCTGACCCACCCACAGCTGGAGCCGCCATTCCTCTGCCTGGTGGCCAGCGGCGGCCACAGCCATATTGTGCAGGTAGAGGACTGGTGCAAGTACCATGTTCTGGGCCGCACGGTGGATGACGCCGCGGGCGAAGCGTTTGATAAAGTTGCCCGCACCCTGGGGCTGCCCTATCCCGGCGGGCCCAGCGTTTCGCAGGCCGCCAAAACCGGCGACCCGCACTATTACAAGCTGCCCACCCCGCATGTGGAGGGTAAATACAACGTGAGCTTTTCCGGCTTAAAGACTGCCGTTGTCAACGAGGTTCACAACGCCCAGCAGCGCGGTGAGGAAGTGCGCGTGGCCGATATGGCCGCCAGCTTCCAGGAGCGCATTGCACAGATCCTGGCCAAAAAGCTGCTGGCCGCCGCAGCGGATACTAACGCCAAAACCATCTGCCTGGCGGGCGGCGTTGCGGCCAATGGCCGTCTGCGCCAGCTGGTGAACGATGGTGCCCAGAAGCTCGGCGCGAAAGTGTATCTGCCGGAACTGAAATACTGCGGCGACAACGGCGCGATGATCGCCGCGCAGGGCTACTATGAATTCAAGGATGGCAACATTGCAGACCTTACCCTGAACGGTCTGCCCACCCTT
Source organism: Subdoligranulum sp. APC924/74 (assembly GCF_003324125.1). Lineage (NCBI taxonomy): Bacteria > Bacillati > Bacillota > Clostridia > Eubacteriales > Oscillospiraceae > Subdoligranulum > Subdoligranulum sp. APC924/74. The sequence goes on from NZ_PSQF01000008.1 coordinate 22,442, forward strand.
TCCATTGACTATCGCTAAGCGTTTTTTTGCTTAAAAAGCGGTTTTGCACGTTCAATTCTGCATTTTGCCCCTGTTCCCCATATTGCAAAACCCTGCCGCTTATTGTAAAATAAGAAAATCGACAATATTACAATCTACAATATTTTATTGGAGTGGAATACATGGCTGACGAAAAGTTTTCCAATTTTTTGACTGAGATCATTGACGCGGATCTTGCCGAGGGCAAGGTCAAGGAGATCCATACCCGTTTTCCGCCGGAGCCGAACGGCTACCTGCACATTGGTTCCGCCAAGGCCATTTACATCAACTACATGACCGCCAAAACCTATGGCGGTAAGTTTAACCTGCGCTTTGACGATACCAACCCTGCCCGCGAAGGCGACGAGTATGTGCAGAGCATCCTGAAAGATCTGGAATGGCTGGGTGCCACCCCCAACGGCGGCATTTTTTACGGCAGCGATTACTTTGAAAAGTGCTATGAATACGCCGAAAAGCTCATTCAGGAAGGCAAAGCCTATGTGGATGACCTGACCCGCGAGGAGATGCAGGAATACCGCGGCAACGATGCCGGTAAGCCCAGCCGTCCTTCCCCCTACCGCGACCGCACCCCGGAAGAAAACCTCGACCTGTTCCGCCGGATGCGCGCGGGCGAGTTTGCCGATGGCGAAAAGACCCTGCGCGCCAAAATCGACCTGGCCAGCCCCAACATGAACCTGCGTGACCCGGCGATTTACCGCATCAAGCATGTTTCCCACCACCGCCAGGGCGATAAGTGGTGCATCTACCCCCTGTATGACTTTGCCCACCCCATTCAGGACGCCATTGAGGGCATCACCCATTCCATGTGCAGCCTGGAATTTGAGAACCACCGCCCCCTGTATGAGTGGGTCGTGACCAATATTTTTGGCGCCGGCTTCCCCAAGCAGCGCGAATTTGCCCGCCTGAATGTGACCAACACCGTCATGAGCAAGCGCTACCTGCGCGAACTGGTGGAAAAGAACATTGTGGATGGCTGGGATGACCCCCGCATGCCCACCCTGTGCGGTCTGCGCCGCCGCGGCTATACCCCCACCAGCATTTTTGAGTTTGTGCGCACCGCCGGTGTTGCCAAGGCAGACAGCCTGGTGGATATGCGCCAGCTGGAAGCCGTGCTGCGCGCCGAGCTGGAGCTGAACGCCGCCCGCCGCGTTGCTGTTCTGGAGCCGGTCAAGCTGGTGATCGACAACTACCCGGCTGACCAGGTTGAGTATTTTGACCTGCCCAATAACCCCAACCGCGATGCCAACGACACCACCACCCGCCCGGTTGCCTTTACCAAGGAAGTCTGGATCGACAAGAGCGACTTTTTTGAGGTTCCCCCGCCGAAGTTCAAGCGCCTGACCCTGGGCAGCGAAGTTCGCCTGATGGGCGCTTACCTGGTGCGCTGCACCGGCGTGGACAAGGACGAAGCCGGTAATGTGGTGACCATCCATGCCGAAGCCGACCTGGAAACCCGCAACGGCAACCCCGCCGATGGCCGCAAGGTGCGCGGCACCATCCATTGGGTCAGCTGCGAGCACTGCGTAGACGCTGAGATCCACCTGTACGACAAGCTGTTTACCGAAGCCAACATGAACGGCATTCCCGATGGCGCTGACTTCAAGGATTACCTGAACCCCGACAGCGTGCAGGTCATTGACCACGCCAAGCTGGAAGAGAGCCTGGCCGATGCCAAGCCCGGTGAGCGGTTCCAGTTCGTGCGCACCGGTTACTTTACGCCGGACAGCAAGAACCCCCACGTTTACAACCGCATCGTCACCCTGAAGGACAGCTTCAAGTTCTGATTTTTCAGGCTTTCCCTTTCATCGTTCAAATTATAATTCAAAGGCCGTTGTGCAAGCCAAACTGCACAACGGCCCTTTTGTTATGTAATTATTTGTTTGGCAAACGCTCAGCCGGCCATGTACTGGCCTTCAAAGTCAAACACGGTATTCCAATAGGTATCACCCAGAACATCCATCGCCTCGCCGTGGCCTGCGCCCTCGGCGGTCAGAGTGGCCTTGTTGGTGCCGGGTTTGGCGTTATACAGGGTACCCATCATCTCATAGGGGATAAAATCATCCGCGGTGCCGTGGATGAACAGCATCGGCTTTTCACAGTTCTGCACCTGCTGCAGGGCAGATGCTTCCTTAAAGCCATAGCCCGCTTTGGCTCTTGCCGTGGCGCTGGCGGTATACAGAATTGGGAACTCCGGCAGGCCGAACCGCAGTTTCAGCTCACTGGAAAAAATATCCCACACGCTGGTGTAGCCGCAGTCCTCCACAAACACTTTTACCTGTTCCGGGGTGTCCTCCCCTGCTGTCATCATGGTGGTGGCGGCACCCATGGAAACGCCGTGCAGCACAATTTCAGCTTCGCTGTCCTGCGCCAGCACCCAGTCGATCCATTGCAGCACATCCTTGCGGTCCAGCCAGCCCATGCCGACATAATCGCCCTCACTGTCGCCGCAGGCGCGCAGATCAGGGGTCAGCACCTGATAGCCTGCATCGTGGTAGTGCTGGGCCAGGTTGGTCACGCCGGTATGGCTGCCGCGGTAGCCGTGCAGGGCAATCACCCACAGGTGGCTGCCCGCATTGGGGTAATACACGCCGTTCAGCCGCAGGCCATCCGCTGCCGTGATCTGCACCGTCTGGCCGGGATTCTGCTGCAAAAATTCCTCATTGGCCTGCTTTTGTACGGCGCGGTTTTCGGCAATCAACTGTTCCACGCCATCCGTGGGGGCTTCCACATCCAGCGCCACCTCACGGTCACCGCCGTCCCCGCTGCGCCCAATGGCATAATTGACCAGGTAGCTGCTGGCAAACGCAATGACCGCCGCCACCAGCACCACCACGGCAATCAACACGCCAATGACAATCTTTCTTCTGTTCTGCTTTTTTGTTGTAACTTCCATTCTGTTTTCCTTTCCCTCTGTGTCCGTACCATATGTTGCACGTTTCAATCCAGAATGTTCAATATTATACAACAATTAGCAAGAATGTTCAACGGTTATTTGCTGGCATACAGCGGGTTGGCCGCGCGGGTCTGGGTGCCATAAACCGCTTGCAGCCGTTCAACTGCCGCCTGTACCTCCGGTGGGATGTCATCATGCGCAATATAATTTTTGCCGTTGGGGACGTACCCGGCGTCGTTATCCGTCAAACGGGGGATTTCCCCCATCAACAGGTTCACATACCAATCCACCGTCCACATGCCGGGGATTACTTCCCGGTAGGTCAGCTGGCTGCCCTGCGCCACCACTTCGGCCTGGTATGCCGCATAGTTGATGATTTCCATCCCCTGCGGGCGGTACTTGCGCAGCCCCATCTCCATGCGGCGCTGCATCGTGGCATCCTGGCACAGAATGATGCTGCGGCAGGGGATTTTTTCCCGTTCCAGCAGCTCCAGCAGGTAGGTAATATTATTGCCGCAGTTGGTGGACTGCGTTTCCAGCGCATCGGCATTACCACATTTCTCCCGCCCCCAAAATCCCGCGTCATCTTTTTCCCGCCGCCCGCATACCCATGGTGCAGGGGTGAAGTCTTATGATCGGGATTTTATGGCTTTTTTTGCAGTCGGCTGCTTCGCATCTGCTCTACCTGGCCCTCCGGCTGGAAACCGGCAGCTTTCCCAAGCCGCTTTCCGCCAAGGAGGAACAAGCCGCCTTCGCCGCCATGCGCGCCGGGGATGCCGCCGCGCGTGAAACGCTGATCTGCCACAACCTGCGGCTGGTGGCACATATTGTAAAAAAGTATTATACCGTTTCCGGCGGGCAGGATGATTTTATCAGCATTGGCACCATCGGCCTGATTAAAGCAGTAGATACCTATGACTGCACCCGCACCACCCGCTTTGCCAGTTACGCCAGCCGCTGCATTGAAAACGAGCTACGGATGCAGCTGCGCCACACCCGGCGCGAAGCAGGCACCGTTTCTTTGCAGGAGCCGCTGGAAACCGGCGCGGACAGCGGCATGCTGACCCTGGCGGATGTTCTGCCCGACCTGGCCACAATGGAAGAAGACTGCGAACTGCGGGATGCCGCCGCTCAGCTGCGCCAGCTGGTTACCGCCCTGCCGGAGCGCGAGCAGCAGATTTTGACCCTGCGGTACGGCCTGAATGGCGCCGTCCCACAGACGCAGCAGCAGATCGCCGCACAGTTCGGCATCAGCCGTAGCTATGTATCCCGGCTGGAAAAGCACGCCCTTGCCCGCCTGCGCCGTGCGTGGAACCAACCGCATCCGCTGTAACTGCTCAAACGTTTGCATTTTATAATAGCCGTTCATCGGCGGACAACTGTTTCTGTAAAAGTCAAAAGTATGACTTTTCAAAACTACTTGCACTGTCCCCTGCTTTTCCTTTATAATAGTATATATCCGTGTGTTTGTGCGGCTGCGGGGGCTTCCATTAAACTTATAGGTTTGTAGGAACTGTCGGCAACCGATGCACAAATTTCAGCAATTTTCCATAGTTAAAGCAGTTGTTTCGCTGTATTCTTTGTGATAGAATAATAAAAGAGGTGTTCTCTCTTTTGTAGGGCAACACCTACAAGAGAGCGAGGACTTCCACCATATGAACGCGCAAACCATTATGATCTGCTCCGGCAAGGGTGGCACGGGCAAAAGCACCGTATCGGTCCTGCTGGGTGCCCAGTTGGGTGCCTGGAGCCGCCGCGTCCTGCTGATCGAGTTGGACTCCGGGTTGCGCAGTGTGGACATGATTGCCGGGGTATACGGCAAGACGGTTTACGATATCGAGGATGTTCTGTGCGGTCGGTGTGATGGCAGCAAAGCTATTGTGCCCAGCCCCTTGTACCCTGGGCTGTCGGTCATCAGCGCCCCCTATGAGGGCGGTGAAGTCCGCGCAGCACCGCTGGCCGGGCTGATTTTGGCCATGCGGGAATATTTTGATTATATCCTGCTGGATACTGCAGCGGGCATGGGCGCACCGTTTACCGCCGCCAACCGCTTGGCGGACCGCGCACTGGTTGTTTTAACGCCGGACCCGGTCGCCCTGCGGGATGGGCGCATTGTGGCGGATGCCCTGTTACAGAGCGGCCGCCCCGCCAGCGCCGTGCGGCTGGTGATGAACCGTGTGTCCCGTTCCAGTTTTGGTAAGGATGCTGCGGTGTTTGACCTGGACGAGTGCATTGACACCGTTGGTTTGCAGCTGATTGCCGCTATCCCGGAAAGCCGCACCTTGCAGCGCGCCGGTGCCGCAGGCACCGCCCTGCCGCAGGACTGCCCCGCCGCCATTGCCGGGCACGCCCTTGCGGGCCGCATTTTGGGCGAGCGCATTCCGCTGACCTGTTTTTGACAAAAAACGCATAGCCATGCTATGCTGTAACTTATAGAAAGTGGGGGATTTCTTATGACGATTGCCCTTGTTGCACATGATACAAAGAAAGAACTGATGGTTCAGTTCTGCATTGCCTATCGGCAGATTCTGAGCGAGCACAGGCTGATCGCCACGGGTACCACGGGGCGGCTTGTGGCCGAAGCCACCGGCCTGAACGTACAGCGCTTTTTGCCGGGCGGCCACGGCGGTGACCAGCAGATCGTTGCCCGCATCGCCTGCGACGAAGTGGACATGCTGCTTTTCTTCCGTGACCCCATCTGCGCTAAGCCCTCGGAGCCCAACGAGATGAACCTGCTGCGCATCTGCGATGTGCACAATATTCCGGTTGCCACCAATATTGCCACTGCCGAGGTGTTGATCCACGGCCTGGAGCACGGCGACCTTGACTGGCGTACCATCCTGAACCCCCAGCACTAAGGGCAAAATTTTGATACAGGGCGTTCACCGAATACCAAAGAGACAAGTTAAGAATCCACACGCAGGCCCCTCCGCCATCCGGCTCCGGGGCCTGCTTTCTTTTTTGTTTCCAATCCTCTCTCATTCTGTCCCATGCGGGAAAACATGAGATAATGCGTTGATTTTGCTTGGTGTGGACTTGGAATGTTCTTGGAGTTGGCTTGGAGATTAGGCGGATTGCGAGCGGAACGGAGTGGAGCGAGCTCCTATGCGCTGTCTTGATTTCCTCTGCGCCTTTCTGGATTTTTTCGTGTGCCCGCGCATATAGTACGGTCAATGCAAAATCGGAAAATGTGGAATCCTGTTTTGCCTCTTAGTATCGCTTTGTACCATCCTAGCGACAAATCCATAAGGCAGGCAAAAAATCAAGATTTTCCAAAAGGCACACTGAAATTCCACTTTTTCCCAATTTCGTTCTTTTCGGTTCGATTTTTGGAAAATGTGGAACGGAAGTTTGCCCCAAAAGGGCACAAGTAATTTTCCTTTTTCTTCGGTGAACGGACGCCCCAAATTTACATTAAGGAGCGTCAAAGAAATGCGAAAACAAGTCCAAAAAGAGCGCTGTACCAAAATCATGCTCACCAAATGCAAAGCTGTCTGTCACCTGTACGACAAAGTGCAGCTTGCCGCCGCGAAAATGCTGGATGCGGAACCGGCAATTTTTCAATTTGAATGTAATGTTCCTATCCTCTGCAATGATATTCCTGCCAACGACTTAAATCTTCCCAGCGAAACCTACACCACAGATTTTGTTCTGCACTATGACGATGGGCACACGGCAGTCCGTGAGGCTGTCTTTCGGTCTTATTTAAGCCGTCCCTCGGTTGCGGAAAAACTGGAACTATCCCGCCGATACTGGCAGCAGCAAGGCATCTCCGATTGGGGTATCATCATCGACAAGGAGGATACCAACCATGAGGAATCTTGACATCCTTGCCGCTGAAAATGGCGAGCACATTCGCGTTCTGCTTTGTGGGGAAGAACAATGCTACGTCGTCAGCTGCCAACACTTTCGGATGCCGTACCCCGTTGCATCGGATTTGCTTGCAGAATTACAGCCCGTCCCTGCCGAAACATACTCTGTTTTCGTTCTGGACGAGGACATCACCAACCGCCAGCGCGAGGGGCGCAACCGCAAGCTTGACTTGATTGCGCCTCTGTTAGTGGATACCTGTATCTATGATAAATCCCACCGCAATGAGGTTGTCCGCCGGATAGCTGCTGAACACGGCATTGCCCGCCGCACATTGCTGCAATATCTCTGGCGCTATTGGGTTTATCAAAGTAAAAATGCACTTTTACCCGCAGAGCGTCCCGCGCCAGAACAGCATGAACTTACTGCCGATGAAAAGGCCATCCGCTGGGCGCTGAACAAGTATTACTACACCCCGCAGCGGCAGAGCTTGCAGACTGCCTACAAGATGATGCTACGGGCGAAATACTGCGACACACACGGTACATTGAAGCCGGAATATCCCACGTTCTGGCAGTTCCGCTATTTCTTTCGCAAGAACCGCGACCCCATCAGCGAGACCATCAGCAGACAGGGGCTTAAAGCCTACCAGCGCAATCACCGTCCGTTTACCGGCTCGGTCTGCGATTACGCGCATACTATTGGCGTGTACATGACTGATGCCACCGTTGCCGACATCTACATTGTCAGCCGCCTTTCCCGCAAACCTATTGGCCGACCTGTCATTTACACAATGGTCGATGCCTACAGCCGCCTGATTACCGGCGTTTATGTAGGTCTGGAGGGCGGGCAATACGCGCTGCGTCTGCTGCTTCAGAACACTTTTACAGACAAGGTCAGTTTTTGCCATCAGCACGGGATAGACATTGACCCGCACGACTGGCCGAGTCATCATCTGCCAACCAAAATTATGACAGACCGGGGCAGCGAGTTTGTAGCCGGGACGTTAGAAAACCTGTGCGAAAGCTATCACATTGAAATAGAAAATCTTCCTGCATACCGTCCGGATTTAAAGGGTGTAGTTGAAAAACTGTTTGATTTGGTTCAGAGTGCCTACAAACCGCTACTTAAAGGCAAGGGTGTCATCGAAACCGACACACAAGAACGCGGTGCGCCGGACTACCGCAGACAAGGCACATTGGATTTAGAGCAATTTACCGCCGTTGTTCTGCGCTGCGTCCTGTTCTATAATGCAAAATCTGTACAGACGGGCTTTACTCGCATACCCGCCATGATAGAAGCCAACACACCGCCTCTGGCAGCAAGTATCTGGTCGTTCTGTGAGGCACAGGATGATTGTCCTGTGCATGAGGCCACAGATAAAAAGCTGCTTTATACGCTGTTGCCCCGTGTCGAGGGAAAAATCACGCAACGCGGTCTGGAAATCTTCGGTCTGCGTTTTTCAAACTGCACTTTTAAAAAGCGTTTTGTCGCTGCCGGTCTCGGCGGGCGGGAGACTGTACAGGTTGCCTATGCGCCGGAATGTATGGATACCGTGTGGTTGTATGAAAACGGTACTTACTCAGCTTTTGACTTGGTGCAAAAAGCCTATCTGAGCAAATCGCTGGCGGAAATTGCAGATGCCCAGCAGCAGGAAAAAATAGAACGCACCGATTGGAAGAAGCGGGAATTGCAGGCACAGCTTGACCTTATGAGCGATATACAAGCCATTGCTGACCGCTCCGAACGCACAATGCCAGACCGCAGCAATATCAGCAAGCAGATACAACGAAACCGCAGCACAGCCCGCAAGCAAGAAAGCGTATCTCTGATGGATTTACTGGCCGAGCAACAGGAGGACGATTTCGATGCACGCTGATTATATTGCAAATCCGCTCTATGACAACAATCCATTTATTGAAGCCCTACCTCCAATGCTATCCGGCAGGGACTTGATTCATGCCCTGGCGGTTATCCCGCCCTATAGCGATAATGACCGTGACCGCAGCACCGGGGAACGCTTGCAGCTGTTGTCCTCTCTATACGAGTTTTACCAGCCACTATCCATGACAATTGACTTGTACTGCGAAATCTACACCGCCATGCAGCATTGCTATGGGCAATATTCACCCCAGAGCGAAGCTGCCGCTTTCCAGAACGGTTACTCACTGATGCACGGCAATGCTCTTGCCGCATCCATCGGCGGCGGCAATTCTTTCTCTGTAGTCGGCGTGTCGGGTCTTGGCAAGTCAACCGCCTTGCAACGTGTATTATCGTTATATCCGCAGGTCATTGAGCACACTGAGTATCATGGGCAAAAGTTCTACTGCCACCAAATCCCGTACTTGGTTGTGCAGACCCCGCATGATGCATCAATTAAAGCGCTGATACTGGATATTTACCTGCAAATCGACAGTTTGATTGGAACCACCTATCAAAAAGATGCCCTATCGCGCAGGTTGAGCATTGATGTCCTTGTCAGCCAGCTCAACCAAATTGTACGGGTCAATCATATTGGCCTGCTGGTGATAGACGAATTGCAGAACATTGCCTATCGTAAAAGCGATGGCGGTATACGTTTCTTAAATTTTCTCGTTCACCTTATCAACGGGGCAGGAGTAAGTATCTGCATGGTCGGAACGCCTCGCGTCTTGCAGGTATTACAACAGGAGTTCCGCTCTGCGCGGCGAACCACAGGGCTTGTCTATGACCGTCTACCCAATGATAAGGAATTTGCGTTGCTCCTGCATGGGCTGTGGCATTACCAGTACACGCAATATGCCACCGACCTGACACCAGAGCTTGCAAACTGGCTGTATCGCAAGACACAGGGCATCCCGGATATACTCGCCAAGCTCTTATATAATGCCCAAAAGCAAGCTATTCTTGATGGGCGCGAAAAGCTGGATTTAGAAGTCTTTGAAAGTGCATTTTTAAGAAACTTGGGGATGGTATCCGAATACATCAGTGAGCTTTCCACCAAATCCGTAGCCAAGCGGCAGACAAAGACCGCGCCGGAGGTATCCGTAGGTTCCGCAGCCCCCACCAAGATTGTTGGAAATGATATACGGGCGTTACTCAAAAAAGCAAAAAAGAACGGCGAATCACCTGTATCTGCTTATGCTGAGTATATCAAAGGCGAGGTGGCAATATGATTAGCTTCTTTCCCTCGCCGTACCCTGATGAACTATGGTACAGCGTCATTTGCCGCTACCATGTTCACAGTGGCAACTACTGTGCTAAGCACACCCTACGGCAGCTATATGGGGACAATTTCTGTGCTCCCAGTCTGATGCTCTGCGGGCCTATAAAGGCGCTGTTGGCACAGCTTCCGCAAGGTTTCTTGTCCGCAAGGGATGTTGTAATGCAGCACACATTTTTCCCATATTACGCACGATTTTTTCCCACACAGCGTAAGCGCTCCTCTTATGCCTATGTTGTCAATGGCAATCCATTAGCTGTACATCGAATGGGCATTTCCCAAGCCAACGGTAATCATTGCTCCGTCATGCGCTATTGCCCCGTCTGTTATCAAGAGGATTTGCAACTATATGGTGAGCCTTATTGGCATCGCAGCCACCAACTGCCGGATATGCAAATTTGCACCAGGCATCGCTGCTGGCTAGTCGATACCGATGTCGCATACAATAGCACACGACAGCAAGAACTATTTCCCGCATCATTCACTATGCAGCTAAAAAAGCAGTCAGCAGAACCCGTACCGGGCTGTCTGCTGGCTTTAGATTCATTATTGCATGATACTTTAGATTCAAGTTTTGATTATCGTGACGGCTCTGTTTACCACGCCGTCCTTGACTGTGCATTACGTTCCCGTGGCTGGCGCTCCCTGACCGGGGGACGTACATACGCCACCAAAATCGAAAATGCACTTTTAAACCTATATGGCAGTTATGTTCCTGCGACTGACATGTCCGCAAAGCAGCTGCACGCCACACTATGCAACAAGTCCGTTGCGCCGCGATATGTTCTGCAACTTGCTGTCCTGCTGGGACTGTCTCTCCACGACCTGCTGCACGCGCCTGATGCCGTGCCAGACTATAAGGCCGAGATGAAAGCAATGTATCAATCAGGAGCCAGCATGTACCACATAGCGCAGTTATACGGCATAGATGCCAAGACCGTAGCAAGATGGATTAAATCATAATCATGCTGCCTATAAATTCATCAAAGCAGCAGCATAGCTATACTGTTTTCTCTTAGCCCTTAACCGTCTTCTGCTTTTTGCCATTCTTACGCGCTTTCCGCTTCTTGTCATACTCCTTTTGAGTCGCCAGAAACTCGTCCATAAGTACCTTTTCCTTGTTGCGGTTTCCCTTGATAACCATAGAGGGGTTAATCCGCCATACACAATCAAATTCCATCGCAACAAATCCTTTATCTGTAAGCGTGTCCATCGCTCTCTGTACAGTGGCTTTCGAACAATTTACATTTTCTGCAATTTTTTTCATCGGCCCAGTATATGTATTATCACTGTTTCGCATTGCACACACCAAAAAATTTAACACCTCGGATTCTTTGCCTCCCAGCCCGGAAAGAGTTTCAAAAAATAAATGATACACTTTAATAAAATCGCTTTTTGCAGTATCCAGGCTTTCTGGTGTTGGATATTCTATCGGCAGGAATAACGGGTCATTGCCATTGCTATCGGTTATAATCCAGTCACTCAATGGACGGCCAAGCAGTGAATCATACTTTGACATCAACCGTGCCTTAACAATAATATCGCCCTTTACCAGCAATCTTGGATTGAGCATCCAAATCCGTTCGTCATCAGTCTTAGCCAGCATATCATTTTCCATCATCTTTTTGAATGTGTTACGAACTGTTGTAACATCGCATTCCAGTTTTCTAGCAATGGTTTTATAGGCTCCGATAAACTCATTCTTTGTGGGCTGCGTTTTTTGCAGGATATATGCCACCACCTTGCTTTCTGCCGCGGAAAACGTTGAAAGCAGTTCAAAGAATTTTTTGTCTGCTTTCCAAAAATGCTTTGCCCCGTACTCGGCTTTGTGCTGCTCGTGCTGAAACTCTAATGCCTCGCCAGTTTTTGCATTCTCAAAAATGACAGTTTCAACGTCCTGTTTGCTCATTTTCTTCATTGTATTGCTCCTTGATACTTTAGGGGTGATTCCATGATACTTTGTGTATTTTTGGAAAATATTTCCTTTCTAAATATTTAATTATATGTCGTTATATTTCTACACTTTCCATTTCAAAAATGCCAAGTCTCTCATCTTATATTGTTCAATGTTATTCATTTCATGAAATATCATTGAATTAAATAAGGAGTATTGCGGAAAGTTGCATCCTAACCCATAAATTTTCCATTTGTTTATCCGCTTTTCCTTATTTCCTCCTATATAAGTTCGCGCTTCGCGGGATAAATAGGAAAAAATAAGAAACAACTTATTGTTCCCTATAAGTTCACGCTCCGCGGAGATGATAGGTAGAAAATAAGAGCTAACTGCTATATCTTTCATTATTTATTTCTTTCACATTAAAAGTTTCTTCTTATCTTTTCCTATAAGTTCGCGCTTCGCGGTCTGCATAGGGGAAAAATAAGCTGTATCTTTGATGGAACCCTTTGCCTTATTGCTATGCCTAAATTCTTAATCGCTTCCATTGCAGCGTGTAGCTTTTTGCTCTACTAGTAATAGGTTATCTGTCCATTTTATTGACCGTGTAGTCATTGATAGCATTTTACGTTCTGAACACAACTTTCTGGCTGGCAATGGTTTCATCTTATCTTGAAAGGCAGCAGCTTCCTTATGTTTAGTGGTTTTTCCTACATTACTAACGCCACCTTTCGTTATAGCCAAAAGCGTTGACTGCCATGCACTTTTGGGCACTTTGAGCACTATAATTTAGGCTGAAACACTTCACCCAGAATATCTGTAGCGCAATGGTAGGTTGCTTTTTTACGTTCTGAACACAGCTTTCATGTAGGGCAGGCACTTCCTTCTTGTTCTGAAAGTTGTGCGTTACCTTTACCCTCTGCATTTTTAGCGTTATTTTGCTTACAGCCCAAAAGGCCGGCTGTCATTTTCCCTATTGGCTGTGTGCTAAATCTTGGGCGGGATGTTTCGTTCAGAACGTCAGCAACATAGCGGTAAGCGGCACTTTTACGTTCTGGAGATAAGCTACAGGCAGGTTGACACTTTCCCCAAAAGTTGGCACTGCTCATAAAGTTATCGCTCTGAACTTTGCAACCATTTTGCAGTTATCATCCATCACAGGGTTGCCGATGATGCGTATTATTCTTTTTTCAATGTACAAAAAAAGAGCCTGCACAAACATAAACTGCAATTCCGCAATAGGGATGCAATAAATTTTGTACAGGCTCTTTATTGGCCTATATTCAATTTTAAATGTAATCGCGTAAGTTTTTATATACTCTTCGAGGTTACATATATATTATGCCTCGATTCGCACAGAATGTCACTATCTTTTTTGCATTATATTAGCCCAAAATATTTATCAAAGAACGCTTGCAATTTTGCAATAATTCCATCCTTTTTGGCCGCTCGGTTGCCGCCGCCAAAGCGCGAGACCGGCGGCAGGATGCGGTCAACATCTGTGCCGGTAGTCTTTAATACACCATCCCGGAAAGAGTTATCCACAAACTTGCGCGTTTCATCCGGCTTGAGCTTTTCCTCCGCGATAAGTGTATCAAGGTCGGTTTTCTTTTGCTCGGTGACGAACTTTATCCAGTCGTCATCTACCTTGGTGGCCGTATTGACGGTTGCGATAAAGTTTTCAATCAGGTCTTTCTTGCTGCGCAGCTGCATACTGGAGTCCACGGCCTTGCGGATGTCAACAAGGATTTCTTTATCCTCGCAGTTGCTATCGTGATACTTGGCAACCAGCATAAGGATATAGTCAATGTTGATTTCCACCTGACGGATAAGCTCCATCTCAAAAACTATATCGTCATTGATAACTTCCTTATCTGATTTTGGAGGTCGCATTTCATGATAAAGGTCAAGATAGCGGCTTTGGTAATCCTGCATATCGCGCGGGGCAAGCAGCTCATTGCCCGCAAAGTCGTCAAACGAGGTAAGGATATTCCGCATTCGCAGAATTGCGCCAAACAGTGCGATGAAGTCCTTTTTGTTTTGGTCTCCCACAATGGGCTGACCCAGCGGGAATTTATCTTGCAGTTTGGCAATCAGTTCTTCGTAGCCGTCGTGGTGCTTGCCGTCCTCGTCATAGCCCTCATAATAGGCTGTATAGTTTTTCAGCAGAACGATACTACCCGCATTGCGGTCACCAAACAAGGCAATGGCTTTGTTGGTTTCCTCCTCCAGATTGCGGAAGCAGACAATGTTGCCGTATGTCTTTACGGAGTTCAGGATGCGGTTCGTGCGCGAGAACGCCTGTATCAAGCCGTGCATAACAAGGTTTTTATCCACCCAGAGCGTATTTAGCGTGGTAGCGTCAAAGCCCGTCAGGAACATATTTACGACAATCAGGATGTCAACCTCGCGGTTTTTCATGCGCAGGGAAAGGTCTTTATAATAGTTCTGGAATCTGTCGGCCGAGGTATCATAATGCGTCTTAAAAAGTGCATTATAATCCTTGATTGCAGACTCCAAAAAGTCCCGCGAGCTTGCATCAAGCTGGCTGGTATCGTCAGAGTTTTCCTCGCCCAGCATGCCGTTTGCATCTTCCACGTCCTCGTTGGGGGCGTAGCTGAAAATCGTTGCCACACGCAGGCGCTTTGCTTCGGGCAAATCCTGCATCTGGCGCTTAAATTCCAGATAATACGCCTTTGCCATCGCAATCGAGCTGACCGCAAAGATGGAGTTAAAGCCCGACAGGCGCACGCTGTCCTTGACCTCTGTGACCTGCTCGCGTGTTTTATCGGTGGCTACTGCTTCAATGTTGCGCAGCGCACGGAAAGAATACGTCTTACCGTTGCGTTTTGTTTTCTGGTCAAAATGCTCTAAGATGTATTTGACGATTTCCTTTACGCGGCGCGGGTCGGCAAGTGCTTTTTCGGTGTCGATGGCCTTGACCTGCTTATCGCCGACGCCCGCCTTGCGGTTGACCGTATCCACATAGTCGATACGGAACGGCAGAACGTTGTTATCGTTGATAGCGTCAACAATCGTATAGGTATGCAGCGGCAAGACTTTTTTGCCGTTTGCATCAGGCTCACCGCCAAACGCCTGCGGTGTAGTTTTCAGCGTGGGCTTGCCGCGCGTGCTGGCATTGGCCGCAAAAATCGGCGTACCCGTAAAGCCAAACAGGTGATAATTCTTAAAATACTTGACAATGTCCTCGTGCATATCGCCAAACTGGCTGCGATGGCACTCATCAAAAATCAAGACAACATGCTTTTGGAAAATCTCGTGTCCCTTATTGCGGGCAACAAACAGTGCCAGCTTTTGAATCGTTGTGATGATGATTTTATAAGTATGCGGATTGCCTTTGGCGTCCCGGTCTTCCAGTTGGCGCTGCAGCACCTGCGTGGAGGTGTTGCCGTTGGCCGCCCCTTTTTCAAAGCGGTCATATTCTTTCATGGTCTGGTAGTCCAAATCCTTGCGGTCTACCACAAACAGAACCTTATCAATATAGGGAAGATTGGAGGCCAGCTGCGCCGTTTTGAAGGAGGTCAGCGTTTTGCCGCTGCCTGTTGTGTGCCAGATGTACCCGCCTGCCGCCAGTGTTCCCGTCTGCTTGTAGTTGGTTGAAACCTCAATGCGGGACAAAATACGCTCGGTCGCCGCAATCTGGTATGGACGCATCACCAGCAGCAGGTCTTCGGACGTAAAGACGCAATACTTCGTCAGGATGTTCAGCAGCGTATGGCGGGCAAAGAACGTGCGGGTAAAGTCCACCAAATCGGGAATGACGCGGTTTTTCCCATCCGCCCAAAAGGACGTAAATTCAAAGCTGTTGCTTGTCTTTTTGCCGCTCTTTCGGGTCGTTCCGGCGCTTTCTTTAATGTGGCTGTCGCGGGTCGTATTGGAGTAGTATTTCGTGTTCGTGCCGTTGGAGATAACGAAAATCTGCACATACTCATACAGCCCGCTGCCCGCCCAAAAGCTGTCCCGCTGGTAACGGTTGATTTGGTTGAACGCCTCCTTGATAGGCACACCGCGCCGCTTCAATTCCACATGAACCAGCGGCAGACCGTTTACCAGAATCGTGACATCATAGCGGTTATTATAGTTGCCGCTGTTCTCCACATACTGGTTAATGACCTGCAAGCGGTTGTTGTGGATGTTCTTTTTATCCAGCAACGTGATATTGACCGTAGAGCCGTCCTCGCGGGTCAGGTTCTGAATGTTGTCCTCTTGGATGCGGCGGGTCTTTTCTTTGATATCATCGTTTGCGTTAGCGATTTTATCCTTAAAGAAGTTATCCCATTCCTTATCCGTAAAGGTATAATTGTTCAGAATCTCCAGCTGACGGCGCAGGTTTGCCACAAGGTCAGCATTATCATGGATAGGGAGGTAGGCATAGCCCTGCTCCTCCAGCATCTTGATAAATGCCTGCTCCAGCGCAGCCTCGCTCTGGTAAGCGTCAGAGCGTTTGCTTTGCGGTTCGTATTCTGTTACAACGGTACTTTCATTGCTGGCAGCAACTACATTGTAAGTGCTCATGCACCCAACTCCTTAAATGTTAAGAGCTTGTCCCGATAGTATTCGTATTGCTTTTGCCTTGCCTCGATTTCAGCAGGGAGGCCGGTGGTGAGGTCGTTGCAGAGTTCATTAAATTGGTCAAGAATTGCGGCAATTTCCGCTTGCTTTTCCAGCGGCGGCAATGGAATTACAATTTCAGATATTGCTGGAACATTAGAATGAACCACTTTGCTTTTTACGCGTCCCTTGCTTTTCTGTTCTTGTGCGTTCGCTGTAGATAGAACATAGCCCATATATTTAGGATTTTGCTCATGTTTCATCACAACAATATCGCCACCGGCAAGGCAACGTTCTTTACCTATATAGACACACGATTTAGCAATATCTTCAACTTTTTCTCCAGTAATCGCAAATAATATATCCCCATACTCAAAATACTTCTTGCTTACAACTTCATCTGCATTTGTATGGGAAATGCACTCATCAAACCAAACATTATAAGATGTATAGATTTCTCCATAACGAACGCACGGCGTTCCGTTTCCCGTAACTTGGTCGCGCGTAATTCCCGCACCGCGATAAATTTCCGTAGCAATATCCTTTAGTGGCAATTTGACATAGCCAAACACATACTGCAAGAGCTTAATTAGGCTCTGTCTGTCTGTCTGTCTGTCTGTCTGTCTGTCTGTCTGTCTGTCTGTCTGTCTGTCTGTCTGTCTGTCAAGATTATGTCGTCAGCCGCAGCAAACGTCAAGAGCATATCCCGATAATATTCATACTGTTTTTTACGGGCTTCAATTTCAGCAGGCAGACCAATGTTCAGGTCAGAACAGATGGCATCAAAGTTATCCAAAACTTCCGCTATTTTATTTTGTACGTCTACCTCTGGTATGGCAATTTGAAAGTTTGAAATATCTTTTTGGCTTATGTGCGGTATTGCGCCTTTTGTTTTCTTTAGTTCAACATAGTGTGGGAACTTACAGGAAATATAATGGTATACATACCGCTGATTTGCCTGTACTGCTCTAATTCTCGCAACTCGCTGAACTAGCAGTAATGGCAAGTCACTTTCCGCTACCGTACCAAAACTTTTTCCTACCAAAGAGCCATCCATCGAAATCACAATGTCCCCAGCATCAAGTAAGTATTTTTCAAGCCCTTTGGATGATTCCCAATATCGGTCTATGGATTCATCAAATACCAAGCCTCCACGCTTGATATTCATGCCTCGCATCAACCGAACACCTGATTTTTTAAATTGTGCGCTATCGAAAGGATAGCCCGTAAGAATGTCGCAGATTTCTCCGAGCGTTCTCCATTTTGTCTCAAGTGTTCCCCCCCTGTGGACACCGAAATTCAAAAGTGCATCCCGGTAGTATTCATACTGCTTTTTGCGTGCTGTAAGCTCCGCTGTAAGTTTCTCCGTAATCTCTGCTGTAAGCTCCGCGAAATTGTCAAGTATCCTGACAATTTCACGTTGGACTGGCACTGGTGGCACAGCTATTGTTAGATTGCGAAAATCGCCGCCAGTCAATTTAGGAATATTACCGTGTATCAAGGGTGAAATATCTATAGTCTGCAAATAGTGATATAAATATCTAAGCAACACACCATCTTTTTCCGAAATAATATGCGCATGGTTATTAACCCATATTTTTCCTGTTGCCCATGTCACAACCGGCGTACCTGCTTTTGTAATAACACTTCCGTCTTCTCCTACCAAGACAAAAGTTCCATCAAAAAGATAATCTGAAACATAATCTTGAATACCATTTGCACCATAATAAGGGTATTCGCCTGCTTCTCTAGCCGCCTTTGTCACAGGTTTCCGCTTTTTATCAAGTATAATGCAACATTCCTCAAGCGTTTTCTTTTCAACCCCATCGGGACACAATTCTAGCACTAATGCATTTATTCTAGATTTCATTCCTTTGCGTCCTTTCCCAACAAAACTTTCGCTATATCAACAGCTGCAAATGACTGTGTATTTTTCTTTTTCTCACAACCAACAAATTCCATTTTTGAAATTCCTTTTTCATAAAGCACAACATTATAATCTGAGCACTCTATACCAACTGTTTCCATTGGAAGATAGCAAGAACTGTACCGAATTCCTTCCGCAGATTTCTTTTCGAAAGTCTTACAGAGCAGATTTGTTAATTTATAATAATTTTCTTTCTGATTAAGCACTCCAAATTTGAACGGCAGTTTCATATCATCATTTATGTGTAATTCGTCAACTGTCAATTTTCCGTAGTATTCATCTAAAAAAGAAAATAGCTCTGCGTTTTTGTCGCTCCTTGCTGGTGCTATGAGAAACGCATTTAATACCATTCCTATAAGATTATGCAGTTGATTGTTTCTATCCATCTGCAAAAAGCCAGCCAATGTAATGTCATCCACACATTCATATGTCGCAAGCATATAGGGAGCACCTTTTTCTATATGCGTTTCTAACAAACAAATCGTTTCTGTACTTCCTAAATACAAGGCACATTGCCCTTGCACATTTGCTCGATTCTCTGGCCTTGACGGCGGTGGTCCCCACTGTTTCGCATCTGAATAATCCACAGTTTCATCGTATGTACGAATCCGATAGAGCCTTTCACCCTTGTGTATTACGTCCACTCCATAATCAAAGGATACGCCCAATTTGCTCAAGAAAGTATAGTCCGATACCCATTCTAAAATATTGCGTGCTTCTTTGAACACTTCATATTTTGCCAAATTTATTGCCTCTGGATTGTGTGAATTTAAAGCATCCGTCAATTTACAAATTGCTTCTTCTTTAGACGTTAAATTGGTCATAAATCCGCACACTCCTATCCACAAAGTATTTTCTTATTTTCGAAGTAATTATCTACGTTCCTTTTACTCTTAAACTTATTTCAATTACTCTATGCGGAGTGGTCGTTGCATTTTTTGCACCAACCACTTGCTACACAAGGCAATTTACAACTTTTTTGTCTATCGCTCGGCCTCAATCTCCGCAATAATCTTATCAATCTCGTCACGCAGCACCTGTTCCCGCGCCACAATGCGCTTGATTTCTGCGTTCAGTTCGGTAATGTTGATAACCTCGCGGGTGTCCTCCTGCTCCACATAGGTGGATACAGACAGGTTATAATCCTGTTCCGCAATCTTGTCGTTGTACACAAGACGGCAGAAATAGTCCTTATCCTTGCGGTCAATGAACGAGGCCACGATTTTTGCAATGTTGTCCTCAGTCAGCTTGTTGTTGTTCGTGACCTTAACAAATTCTTTCGAGGCATCAATAAATAGCGTTCTGTTTTCTGCCTTACTCTTTTTTAGCACCATAATGCAGGTTGCAATGCTGGTGCCAAAGAACAGGTTGCCGGGCAGCTGGATAATGCAGTCGATAAAGTTGTTATCAATCAGATACTGGCGAATCTTCTTTTCCGCGCCGCCGCGATACATAATACCGGGGAAGCAGACGATAGCCGCCGTGCCGTTGGTTGCCAGCCACGCCAGCGAGTGCATGATAAAAGCCAAGTCCGCTTTGGATTTCGGGGCCAGCACACCGGCAGGGGCAAAACGCGGGTCGTTAATCAAGACCGGGTTATCATCGCCTTCCCATTTGATAGAATAGGGCGGGTTGCTGACAATGACCTCAAAGGGTTCCTCGTCCCAATGCTGGGGCGAAATCAACGTATCTTCGTGGGCGATATTGAATTTATCAAAATCAATATCGTGCAGGAACATATTGATACGGCACAGGTTGTAGGTCGTCAGGTTGATTTCCTGTCCGAAGAAGCCCTGACGGACATTCTCTTTGCCCAGAATCTTCGCCGCTTTCAGCAGCAGGGAGCCGGAGCCGCAGGCCGGGTCATAGACCTTGTTGACCTCGGTCTTGCCCACGACAGCAAGGCGGGCCAGCAGTTCCGAGACCTCCTGCGGGGTAAAGAACTCGCCGCCGCTCTTGCCCGCGTTGGAGGCGTACATACTCATCAGGTACTCATACGCATCGCCAAACGCATCAATCGTGTTTTCCTTGTACTCACCGAGCTTCATCGCACCGATGCCGTCCAGCAGCTTGACAAGCATTGCATTGCGCTTTGCCACCGTAGCGCCAAGCTTGTTGCTGTTGACATCAATATCATCGAACAGACCGGCAAAGTCGTCCTCGCTCTCAGTGCCTTTTGCCGAATCCTCGATATGACGGAAGACGGCCTCCATCGTCATGTTGAGGTTATCGTCCTGCGGCGCACGGGCGCGGACATTGACGAACAATTCTGACGGCAGGATAAAGAAGCCTTTGGTCTGCACCAAGTCATCCCGCGCCTGCTCGGCCTCCTCGTCAGACAGCTTGGCATAGTCAAAATCCGCGTTGCCTGCCGCGATTTCGTCCGCGTTGATGTAGTTCGTCAGGTTCTCGGAAATATAGCGGTAGAACATAATGCCCAGAACGTAGGATTTGAAATCCCAGCCATCCACGCTCCCGCGCAGGTCGTCCGCAATCGCCCATATTGCGCGGTGAAGTTCTTCGCGTTCCTGCTCTTTTTTGTTATCCGGCATTGTGATTCCTCCAAATTTTAAGTACACTTTTTAACCCTATGTATATTGTAGCAAATACGCCGTCCTATAAATCGGACTTGCATCCAAAGATACATATTTTTATCTATTATAACGAAAAAGCGGGTATATGTCACCCGCTTTTTGCTGCTATTTTTTGATTGATGGAAAGAATGAACTGTGACAAAAGAAAAAGAGGACGGTCACCCGTCCTCCTAATCAATCGTCATTTTCTGCTTTGCTTTCATCTTCAATAATTTCATGCTCAACGCCATTACCTGCGTCAAGCGCATCAATACCACGGCGCAGGTGAGCCATATTGCTTGCAGAATAAAACGGGTCTACAGCAATTTTAGAATCAAAATTTTCATTAAGCTTTTGTGACATATACAGCACCTCTTGCATAAAGTATATGCCCGCACCAATTATGTGTAAAGTGATTTTTATTTGAAGTAGAAATTTTTCCGCAGCCGGATTGCCCCATCATCACAGATTACAAAGAGGTCTTGTTCCAAGTGTGCAAGGTCAGCTGGCTTGATGATGGGCTGTGATTTCTGGTTTGGGTCTGTTGCCAGTAGGGAACGCTTCTCGCCAATCATTTTGGAGAAATACTCCTGTGTTTCGGTGTCCTTGCAGCCCAGTATGACCGTAAATTTGAAGTTTCCGAGCATTGCCTTGCGCTCATCTTTACCGTAAATCATGTCAAGGTCAGCCAGCGATTGCGTCAGCACCATAATGCGGATGTGCCGCTTTCGCAGCTTGCGCAGGGCCTCGGTGATTTGCAGCTTGCCAAACGAAGCAAATTCATCCAAACAAAACAGAATCATTTTCTTATGCTCTGGCGGTCTGGATGAAAAATATTCCATTGACTGGGCCGTGATAATGCGCAGCAGGTCGCCATAAATTTTGAGCTTTTCATCAGGGATATAGATATAAATGCTGTTTGTTTCCAGCGTAGCCGGGCTGATTGACTGCTCATAGCTGGCTGATTTTCGAAGTGCATTTTTAATTTTTTCGTTTGTGGCAAACAGTTTTAAGGCATCGTCTGCCGCCTGCTTGCATCCTGCTGTATTCTGTTCTGACGCGCCTGCAAAGGAACTGATGAACATATTTGCAGTCTGGTTCTGCTGCTTTGCAATATCATTTAGCAAACCGCGCCAATCATGGCCGAGGAAGAACTCGCAGATTTGGACAAAGCCCCAGCCCATACCGTAGTAGCAGATAAGCGCCGCTGTTATCATTTTTCGGCCATTTTTCGTGAAGAAAATACCTGCCTCGCTATCGTTGGCTTTGTCCGGCAATAGCAGGTAGGCAAGCTGCTCCAAGCGCTCCTGCCGTTCGGTCTCATCCGTTACCGCATTGATTGCGGCAAACACATCATACGGGATGCAGTTTTCCGCTGTCGGGTCAAATACAATTTTGTTGGGCGTGTTGACGTTAGCTGAAATGTCGCCGGAAATGTCTACCACCAGCGCTGTTCCCTGCCAGCTGCGTAGCGTTGGAATCAGCAGCGCACTGGTCTTGCCTGTGCCAGACGGCCCCATTACGAGAATATGCCCCTCGTCCTGCTCGGGGGAGTAGGCCAATAGGCTCAGTTTCTTGCCAAATAGGATTCCTCTTGCTTGCGCTGGCTGCCGATACGCAAGATTCTTTTTGGCAAATGGATTTGGCAGATGATTAACCTGCCCGCGCAGATACACCAACAGCAGAAGTATAACCAGTAAAATTACCGCCGCGCCATAAAGATAACAGCTGATAATCCATATAACCTGTTTCATGGTCGCACCTTATTAAAAGTGAAGCCCCTGCTCAATTTTGGATTCTCCAAAATATAGCGCAGGGCGTTCTACTTCCTGCTGGTACTCGCGTTCGGCTTTCAACTGTGCAACCGTGCGGTTGCCGCCCTGCCGTTTGGTTACGCCGGTCATAACGCGGGCATCTTCCAGACCGTGCTCGTTCAGGTAGCGTTGCAGGTCTGGATGAAAATTGCGCAGTTCGCGGCGGTCAAGAACATCGTTCGCACAGATTTTATAGCCCTGCTCGTGCTTCGGGTCTTCGACAACGGGCACGAAACAAAAATGCAAATGCGGCTGGCCGCCCTCGTCATCATGAACAATGGCTTGCACAACATTTTCCTCACCATAACGATTTGCCAAAAAATTGTATGTTGCGTAGAAAAAGTTATCGTAGCGCTCCGGGTCTAAATCCTGCGGGGCTGTCACAATCCAGCCGACCATAACCTTTACATCGTTACGGTTGTAGCAGTACAGTTCCGATTTGCGCTGCAAAAAATAGTCATACTCAGTCATGCCCCGGTCTGGGGATAGTATATAGTCCCGCTCCAGCCTTTTCGGGTCAATGTCATGGTTACTCGAATGTTCGATTTCTCGCCGGTTGTGGCGAAGTATATTGCGGACTGCGCCCGCACCAAACTTCTCGGCACACGCCATCATAATCATTCCCTTCTCGTTGGGGGCCATGCCCCATCCGATTGCGGCTTAAAATGTACTGCAAAAGCAAGCAGTACATTTAGTCTCCATCTGCTGTGTCATACAAGGTATGGCAGTTTCCCCGGAAACTCCCACCGCCCTTGCGGGCTTACCTTGCCAAAGGGGCGTGACCCCTCTGGACTCCCCGCTGCCGACAAGACCCGCTTGCCGTCAGTGAGGGGCCGCGGCCCCCATCGGGACGATTTTTCATCGTCCCTGCCCCTATAAGATTGGCGGTGCCAAGTTCTGCACTTCCACGCAGAGCATCAGCACCGCCCTTGCTGCGACCTGTACGCCTTACTATCGCAAAGGCGTGTCAGGTCTTATTTTTTTCTACCCGATGTACAGCACCACTGGCCCATTGCATCATGCTCAATCCCTGTAAGGAACTGCATGCCCTCAAACCAGTGGAACACCTGGTTCGGCTCGCAACGAAACGCAAGCGCCGCCAGCACATCGTACACAGCCTTTTCGCTCCACAAAGTATCCCACTCTGCAAAAATGTCATCCACCAAACGCGCACCGTTAATTTTGCTGATGCCTCCAGCTGAAATCTGTTTGCCGAGAATATTGTAGACCTCAACAGCAGATTCCCACAAGGCATCATTCTCTGTAATGGTGCAGTTCTCTACATCCTCATGCAAATGGTACCGGGCAAAAAATCCTTGCAAGCGGTCTGCATCACGCACCGGGCGCGTTCCTAACGCTCTAATACCGCGCGTCATCGACTGCTTGATTTCCTGAGCTTCCAACGCTCCTTCTGTATGGCGTTGCAAGATAAATCTTGCCTCCGTGCGGAACGGTTCCGTAATCGGCAGAAACTGATTTTTAATTGCCATATTGATGATGTCTCCAATTTTCAATCCAAAGGTTTTGGTTGCCTCAGCGATAAGCATATCACTCTCAGCATCCGACGCAAAGAAACGTTTCATAATGTTTTTCCTCCTTTAAAACGTTCATAATTCAATACATCATGTATATATCGTTTAAAGTATGCACACGGAAAATATATACATTTTGTATATTCAAAATTGTTATGCGTGTGCTATAACGGTAAAAGGGATTCCTCCTACAAATTTCATTTTCTGCAATTCGCAAGGATTGGCAAGCCCCAAAAATGCTTTTTGCAAAAATTATATTTTTGCTTTAAAGCGTTATTTATACTTTAAAAAGACTGATAAACCGCTGCGGCGGAGATTGAGAAGCGTGGCCCTGCCGCTCAAAAAAGTATATAAGCCCCCAGCCCTAAGTCAACAGACTTTCACGGCATATTCTCGCACTTTTGCGGGGAGTGCTGCGATATTCCATGTTCTGTTGACACCGGGATGGGGGCTTTACTTTTTCTTTTCGCCGGCAGGGGCCAAACCTGCAAACCGCTTCGGCGGGGATTTAAAAGTATACTTTTAAGACGAAAGGACAACGAAAATGAAACAGACGATTAAAACGAGCCGCGTGGCAGGTCAGTTAGAGAAAATGTTCCGAGCACTTAACAACCGCTTTTTTGACGGCGAACTGCCGGAAGTCGTTATTAGTTTAAAAAAGACTGCTGGCGCGTATGGGCACTTCACCACTGGAAAGGTTTGGAAGACAGGCGAAGAACGGCGCTACGAAATCAATATAAGCTCTGCCAGCTTAAATCAGGAGTGCGCCTTTCTCGCAGGCGTTTTAGTCCATGAGATGGTACACGAGTATTGCGCTGAGCACGGTATAAAAGATACTAGCAATAACGGCGTGTACCACAACAAGAATTTCAAGCACATTGCAGAAACCCACGGTCTGGAAGTCGAACACCATCCCAAATATGGTTGGACAATTACCAGCCCCGGCCTTGAACTTCTGGATTTTGTTGAGGAACAGGGCTGGCAAGATTTCCAGATGGTCGAGAGCCTTAACCTACTGGATGTACTCGGAACGCTCCCCAAGGGCGGCAACAGCGGTGCAGGCGCAGAAACCAGAACGAAAAAGCCCAGCAGTACCCGCAAATATATTTGTCCCAAATGCAGCAACAGCTGCCGAGCAACCAAGGTCATCAACCTAATATGCGGCGACTGTATGGAAAAAATGGTTGTTGCCGAATAAATTATAACAACAGTGATAATGGTCGAGTGAGAGTAGACCGCTATTTTTATATGTACACTTTTAAAGGAGCTACACAATGCAATACGATTATTATTCCTGTCCGTATGAGCCTGATACCGGCATACCACCGTGCGGAGAAATGCCAGAGTGCCAAACCTGTTCTTGGTGCTACCTTGCAGACAGCGAAAAGTAGAACGATGGCGGTGGTCACACAAGCGACCACCGCCATCATTTTCAGTATCAAATTTAAGCTATGCACAAGTAATATCAAAACTGCTTGCTATCGTATGACAAAGTAAGTATACTATCAGTATCAAAATTAACGAGCCTCAGAGGTGATACTGCCATGCAGATATAAATTTAAAAGTACATTTATAAAAGTTACAGTTTATCGTCACATATTGACTTATATTCTTTTCTATATTACTATGATACAGGGCGTTCACCGAATACCAAAGAGACAAGTTAAGAATCCACACGCAGGCCCCTCCGCCATCCGGCTCCGGGGCCTGCTTTCTTTTTTGTTTCCAATCCTCTCTCATTCTGTCCCATGCGGGAAAACATGAGATAATGCGTTGATTTTGCTTGGTGTGGACTTGGAATGTTCTTGGAGTTGGCTTGGAGATTAGGCGGATTGCGAGCGGAACGGAGTGGAGCGAGCTCCTATGCGCTGTCTTGATTTCCTCTGCGCCTTTCTGGATTTTTTCGTGTGCCCGCGCATAAAATTGTGATACAGGGCATTCACCGAAGAACAAAGAGACAAGTGAAGAATCCACACGCAGGCCCCTCCGCCATCCGGCGGCGGGGTTTGTTTTTTACAGCAAAACAGCACCGCCCGCGATATGGTATTACCCGCGGGCGGTGCTGCTATTTCTATTTGATAAAGAAAATGAGAACGGCGTCAGTAACGGCGTTCTCACAAAAGATGCTTTCTTTTTGATTACAACCGTATCATACCGTTCCCCACGCAAAAAGTCAATCACTTTTGAGCAGGGCGATGTATTTATGCCAATTTTTCCTCTCTTCTATTGAAAACTTTGTTTGCATGGTGCGCCAGTTTTCTGTATTTTATCCTATTACAACGTCATCCTCCCCCGGCAAGCCCTGCCATTTTGTAGGGCAAGGATTATCAAATAGTCAAATATAACGGATGCAGCACAAGGTTTTTCGGCACTTTTCCGATTGACGCACCGCATGGGACAGCGTACAATAAAAGTACCAATTTTTGCAACAATAATACAATTGCGTGCTTTGATTCAAGCCCTTCAAAAAGGAGAGAATACTGTTCCATGGGTTCCAATTCCACTACTATCCCCACCACCAGCGTGGCAGAGTTAAAGTATCTTTCGCTGCTGGCACGGGATTATCCCACCCAGGCCGCGGCTGCCAGCGCCGTTATCAGCCTGGAAGCCACCGCCAAGCTGCCCAAGGGCACCGAGCATTATATCAGTGACCTGCACGGCGAAGACGAGGCTTTTATCCACCTGCTGAACTCCGCTTCCGGTGTTATCCGCGAAAAAGTTGATCTTGTCCTGGGTGAAAACGTGCCCAAGGCCATCCGTGCCGAGCTTGCCACCCTGATCTACTACCCGGCGCGCAAGCTGCCCCTGCTCAAGGCCCGCTACCCGGAACGCTTTGAGCTGGAAGCCTGGTACCGCCAGACGCTGCTGCGCCTGATCGATGTATGCCGCTTTGTTTCGTCCAAGCACACACGGGAATATGTGCGTTCCTGCCTGCCGCAGGGCTGTGGGCATATCATTGACGAGCTTCTGCACGCCCACTTTGAGGACCACAACAAAACCCTCTACTATGGCCAGATCGTGGGCAGCATTATCGCCAATGACCGCGCGGACGCTTTCATCATCCGCCTGTGTGAGCTGATCAAGCGCCTTGCGGTGGACAAGCTGCACATTATTGGTGACCTGTTTGACCGCGGCCCCCGCCCGGACCTGATCCTGGACCGACTGATGACCCACCACAACGTGGATTTCCAATGGGGCAACCACGACGTTGTGTGGATGGGTGCCGCCGCTGGCAGCGCGCTGTGCTGCTGCACGGTGCTGAAAACCACCCTTGCCTACCACAACCACGGCATGATTGAAGATTTTTACGGCATCAATCTGCGCCACCTGCTGCGCATGGCGGAGCAATATTACGGCAATGAGGATCTGACCATTTGGATGCCGCACACCGATGCCACCCGCGGCCCCTACACGGACGGAATGCTGCACCGCTGTGCTGTCATGCACAAGGCCATCACCATCCTGATGCTGAAGCTGGAGTGCGAAGTGATCGACCGCAACCCGGATTTCAAGATGCAGGGGCGGGATTTTTTGCGCCGCATTGATTACGAAGCCGGAACGGTGGATTATTTTGGCAAGAACTATCCCCTGCGGGACCGCAACTTCCCCACGGTAGATCCAGAGAACCCGGCCCGCCTGAATGCCGACGAAAAGTTTGTGCTGGACAAGCTGGTGGCATCCTTCCGCCACAGCGAAAAGCTGCAAAAGCACGTTGCCTTCCTGTATGCCAAGGGCAGCGTATACCACATTGAGAACGGCTGCCTGCTGTACCACGGTGCGGTGCCCCTGACGGACGAGGGCGAATTTGCCGCCGAAACGTTTGAGGGCCATTCCCTGCGGGGCCGCGCGCTGCTGGATTACTGTGACCTGCGCGCCCGCCTGGGCTATTTTGCGCCGGAGGGCTCGCCGGAGCGGCAGAGCGGGCAGGACTTTTTGTGGTACTTGTGGTGCGGCAAGCTCTCCCCGCTGTTTGGCCGCAGCGCCATGACCACCTTTGAACGGCTGTACATTGAGGACCCAGAAACCCACAAGGAGATCAAGGATCCCTACTATACCTGGTACGATGATGCGGCCATCTGCTGCCGCATCCTGGCGGAGTTTGGCTTAACGGCCAACTGCCACATTGTGAACGGCCATGTACCCGTGCGGGAAAAAGCCGGCGAAAGCCCCATCAAGGGCGGCGGGCGCTTGTTGGTGATTGACGGCGGGTTCTGCCGCGCTTACCACGAGCGCACCGGTATTGCGGGGTACACGCTGGTGTATTCCAGCCACGGCATGAGCCTGCGCACCCACCAGCCATTTGAAAACACCGCCAAAGCAGTGCAGGAAAACCTGGATATTTTGTCCCGCGTGGATGTGGTGGACGATAACCACACCGACCGCGTTCTGGTGGAACATATGGACGAGGGCGCCAATCTGTACGCCCAGGTGGCCGACCTCCACCGCCTCATCTCCGCCTACCGCACCGGCCTGATCAAAGAACAGCCGACGAAAGATACGATCTGGTAGCGATTACGGGGATTTTCCAATTTTTTTGAAAAAAAAGGCTTCGGCGAAAAAACTTTAATTATAATAGAATATAGAATAAATTATAGGATAAATCGAAAACAGCCGCAGCGGCAGGGAGTCATTCCCCCACCGCTGCGGCTATTTTATTTGTAGGTTCGTTTGGTTCATCTGTAGGGCGCGATGCCCTCATCGCGCCGGAGAGAACCATAAACCATTTGTCACAAACCTGCAAACAATTTGTAGGGGACGATGGGCCTTACCTAATATTCCGCATATTCCGCCATCCGGCAATAAGGCAAACGTCCGCAGGCGCACAATGTGCGCCCCTATGGGTGAGATATGCGTTTATTGCCCGTTATGCACAATAAAACAACCTGTAGGGAACGGTCTTGACCGTTCCGAGACCGAGGGGCGGATGTCTTTAGGTTTGTTGCAGAGAACCACCCCTCAGGCCGCTTCGCGTCCATCGCAAACCTAAAGTAAGATATTGGCTCCCCTTTGAGGGGAGCTCCGGCGAAAGCCGGTGAGGGGTGGTTCCCCGCGTAGAGCCTAAAATTTATGGTTCCACATTTCCATCCGGGGCGTCGAGGACGCCGCCCCCTACCATAGGGCAAGGCAAAACATCAAATTTATAATGTGCAATAAGACAAAGCTCCAGCAGGACGATGCAAGCATCGTCCCCTACAGATAGGTTTCGGGCTGCGTTAAGATTGCGGCATTCAATTTACGTTTTCCCGGCGCGATGAGGGCATCGCGCCCTACAGATTGTTTTATCATTCATCCCGCATTTCTAAATACCAGCAACCCTAATATTTCCTGAGCGGCGCACCGCGCCGCGGTCCACCACAATTATTCTTTATTATTTATTCTTTATTCATTAAGCGCCCCCAACTCCTAACTCCTCCCTCCTAACTCCTAACTAATCACACAAATTCCCTCCACGCCTGCTCCGCCCCGGTCTGGAACGCGCACAGTTCTTCCATCAACTTGTGGGCGCCGGGGCTGGCCTGGGGGTAGTCGGTTTCGGCGCGCTTGCAGTCCAGCACGCCCTGGCCGCTGCCCTCCGCCAGCATGGTGGCAAGGTTACGGGTGCTTTTGTCCAGCATGGTGCGGGTGCGGATGCCCATGCTCACACTCATGCGTGCGGCGGCGCTCTGACCCTTGGCCTGTGCGCCGATGGCATCCAGCGCCGTGTGGGCCTGCTGGTTCAGGCGGCGGTACTCGTTTTTCTGGCGCATCATCTCGTCTTTCAGCTTCTGGTCATACGTCAGCCCCATCAGCTCATCCAGGGTGTTTTTGCCCATCTCGGTGTTCTGCACGATCTCCTGCAGCATGGCTTCGTTATCACTGGTTTTTTGCATATTCTGGTTTTCCGGCATAAAAAATCCCCCTTGTGTACAGCCTTTTCCTTTGGGAATGTTCCCAAAGCTAGTATGGCTCCACAAGGGGGATTTATTCTTTTGTTTCAGCTTCTTCAGCAGCCGGAAAGGCGCTGCTCGGCCAGGGCCACCATCAGGTCCCAGCTGCCGGCTTCGCCCCAATCGGCAGAGCTGAGCGACACGGTAAATTCGCCGCGGCGGGACAGGGTGATGCCGAACGTGCGGCGGGATTCGCCCAGCGCTTCATGCAGCGCAGCCTGCAGTTTTGCCGCCGGGGTGCCAACGCTCACCACCAGGAAAATGCCGTCTTCCAGGCGGACAACAGCGTTCTGCTGGTCCGGCCCGGCAGCCAGCTGCAAAATACCGGCTGCGGTATTCAGGCAGCAATCTGCTGCGTGAGTGCCTTCCTCGCGCAGCAGGTTCCAATACTCGTTCACGCGGGCAGCAACCACGCTGACCGGCTTGCCTGCGCAGGCAGCAGCCGCCACTTTTTTGCGGTAAGTGGAATCCAGGAACGCACGGTTATATACACCGGTCACATAATCGCGGCGCATCTCCTCGCGGTACTGGCCCAGCAGGCGCAGCAGGGCGTTTGCCTCGCGGTCATTGGCGGGCAGATCTGCCGTAAGGAAATAGGTGGCAGCCAGCACAAACGGGCGGTGCTCCACCTGGATGTTCTGGTAAAACACAAAACCGGTATCCTCACCCAAAATCGGCTGCCAGCCACGGCCATCTGCATTCAGCACAGGCACAGCATCGGCATGGCCGGTGGCCTGCAGGGTGGCGGGGTCCACCTCGGCCTGGGCCAGCGGGTCGATCAAAGTAACCTGGTCAAAAAAATTCTGCAATGCGGTAACCTGCATGCCAATTTGTTCCAGAGTAAATTCCTGCATGACGCGTCTTCCTCCATGTAAAACATACAAGATCCAACAAAGCGTTTTTCGGTTCTCTATGTTGCCCTAATGTTGTAATGCTACAACTTGACATAAAATCTCTGTATATTTTACCATACCGTGCATGCTTTTCCCATACCCGCATTACACAAAGAATTGCTTAATAATAAAAGTATTACTGTTCAAAAAATCACTTTGCACTTTTTGCTGCTTTTTTCGCCGGTGCTGTCGTTTTCTCCTCTTTTGCGTCAGCCGCCTTGGCCTTGGGCTGCGGGGCGGGCGCTTTTTCCTTTTTCGGCTCCGCTTCCGGCAGGGGTTCCGCGCGGAAATACCGTGCGCTCATCTCGTGGATCTTCCGCGCCAGCGCGGGGGTCAGGTCCTTAGCGGCAACGCGCCACTGCCAGTTGCCCGCCGGGTTGCCGGGGGTGTTCATGCGGGCTTCGCTGCCTTTTTCCAGCCAGTCGGCCATCGTCACAATAGCCAGCTCCGCCGGGCTTGCCAGCACACCGCGCAGCAGGCCGGTGATCTCGCCCTCCTGCTCGGTCAGGGCAAAATATGCCTTGGCCTGTTTGCGCTGGGCGGGGGTGGTTTCGTTTTCCAGCCAGCCGCGCAGGGTGTTATTGTCATGGGTGCCGGGGTAAGCCACGCAGTGGGCCGGGTAGTTATGCGGCAGGTCCAAGCTATCGGTGCCGTTCAGACTGAACTGCAGCACCTTCATGCCGGGGAATCCGCTTTCCGCCAGCAGCACACGGACGGAATCAAAAATTTCGCCCAGATCCTCGGCCACAATGGGCAGGTCACCCAGAGCGGTGCGCAGAGCACGGAACAGGTCCATGCCGGGGCCCTGTTCCCACTTGCCGCCGCGGGCGTTTTTGTCCCCCGCCGGGATAGCCCAATAGGTATCAAAGCCGCGGAAGTGGTCAATACGCAGGATATCATAAATGCTCAGCGCATGGCGCACGCGGCGCACCCACCAGGCATAGTTGGTACGCTTGTGGTAGGCCCAGTCATACAGCGGGTTGCCCCACAGCTGGCCATCCTCGGCAAAATAGTCCGGCGGGCAGCCAGCCACACGGCGGGGGTGGCCCTCGCTGTCCATCTCAAACAGCTCACGGCCTGCCCACGCATCGGCAGAATCCGCCGCCACATAGATGGGAATATCACCCATGATCTTGATGCCCTTGCTGTTGGCATATGCTTTCAGGGCCTGCCACTGCTTGGCGAACTCATACTGCACAAAGGCCCAGAAGCCCAGTTCATCGGCATGGCCGGTGCGGAACTCTTCCAGCGCCTTGGGGTCGCGCAGGCGTAGCGGGGCAGGCCAGGTCTGCCAGTCGCACATCTTGTTTTCTTCTTTGATTGCCATGTACAGGCAGTAATCTGGCAGCCAGGCATCGCTCAAAAAGGTAAAACGGTACCAGTCATCGCTGTAGGGGGTATCGTACCCTGGCACCGGGCGCTGCTGCAAAAATGCGGCGTATGCCTTGCGCAGCACCTTGTAGCGCTTTTGGTACAGCAGGGCATAGTCACAGTAATTGGGGTTGGTGCCCCAATTTTCTTTGGCGTAATCTTCCGGCTTCAGCAGGCCATCCGCAGCCAGCTGATCCAGGTCAATAAAATACGGGTTGCCCGCAAAAGCCGAGCAGCTCTGGTACGGGCTGTCGCCATACGAAGTCGGGCCAACGGGCAGGATCTGCCACACGCTCTGTCCGGCCAGCACCAGAAAATCCACAAAATCTCTGGCAGCCTGGCCCATGGAGCCAATGCCATACCCGCCCGGCAGGCTGGAAACCGGCATCAGGATACCGCTGCAACGCTTCTTCATTTTTTCTCTTCTCCTTAAAACTTTTTGTATTCCGCAAAGCCCATCTAGGGTGCGCCTGTTTTTCAGGTACACCCCGGGGCATCAGTTATCGTCTGCTTCGGCGCTTTCTGCGCCAAGGGCCGCCATCACGGCGCTGCGCCAGGCAGCGGCGGCATCTTCATCCCACAGGCCATCCCGCAGGGTAATGCCGTCCGCTTCATAATACAGCCCGCGCTGGGCCTGCTGCAATGCGGCGGCCTGGGTTTTGTCCAGCGCTGCGCCAGGCAGAATACCGGCTGTCACCTGCGCCGCCTGCATGGCCGCGGCGGCGTTCTGGTTGCTGCCAGTACCCCAGGGGGTGATCAGGTCCAGGGTGTCGATCAACGCGCTCTCCCCCGCCTTGCTGGTGTACAGCCACAAAATAGCGGCGGCTGCGGCGCGGGCGCTCTCCTCATCGGCATCCGCCGGGATAGCCAGCCAGGCACGGTTGGCCAAAATGGGGTAATTCATCAGCCCGGCCAGGTTGAACCGCTGGTTGGCAATGTCGGCTTCGGTCAGGTTATTTTTGATGGGCAGCCACACCAGCGCGTCTTTCTGGGCGCTGCTCAACGCTGCGCCGCTGTCACTGATCAGGTCGGCCAGGTAGCCGCGGTAGAACAGGGCATTGCCCTGCTGGAACAGATACTTGCTGGTCCATAGGTCTGCAATGCCGGCCTGCCAGGCGCTGTTGGCATCTTCCAGCCGCAGCTCCTGCTCCAGCGCGTTCAGCGGACCGGTCAGGTTTTCTTCGGTCAGCGGCTCCCCCGCCGCCAGCAGGGCGGTGGTGTACAGCGCAGGGGTATTTTCCGCCACGCCGCCATCCCCGCTGTTGCCGCTAACCTCCGGTCCCTGGGCGGCAAACACGCCGTTCAGGTTTGCCAGTGTCTCCCGCCGCTCAGCGGGCAGGGTGTAAACATTGCCGTTCAGCGTTACCTGCACAGCGCCGGGTTCCGCGCACCAATGGGTCACAGCTGTTACGAAATCGAACCATTCCTCCCAGGTCGCAGCGCGCAGGTCGTCCAGCGCGGCATCGCTCTGCAAAAGCTCGGTCAGCACACGGTTATCCGCCCAATAGGCATACAGGCTCTGGCCCACCGGCAGGGCGGTGACGGTGCTTTCCGTATCCAGTCCGGCACGCTGCGCGGCGGCGGCCAGCAGCTCGTTCTCCGCCAGATTCTTCCAGGTTCCATCATCCTGCGGCGGGGCATCCAGAATGACCAGGTCCGCCGTTTCGGTCTCAAAGCTGTTTTGCAGCGTCACATTCTGCGCCTGGGCATACAGCTCCAGCGCGCCAACAGCAGCGCTGGTGTCCAGCAGGCCGTTCACCGTCAGGCTTTGGGGTGCCGCGGTGGGCACGGCCTGGCTGGGTGCTGCGGTTTCGCCGGTAGCAGCCGCCCCTTGGCCCGCGCAGCCCGCCAGCAGGCAGCTGCTCAAAACCAGTGCTGAGATTCGTTTTTTCATATGGTTCCCGCCCCCTTTCCGGCTCCCACCTTGCCGGGGAGCCGCCGGAATTATAACTGATTTTTATTATAACGGATTTGAACTGTTTTTTCCACTGCCGTTTTATGCTATAATGTAAAAATATTCCGAAAGGGGGATGACCTTGCATGCCCGCAACGGCAAAACTATACGAAACAGACCCATATGTTCAAACTTTTACCGCCACGGTGCTTGTCTGCACCCCGGCCGGGGAACAGTTTGCCGTGCAGCTGGACCGGACCGCCTTTTACCCGGAGGGCGGCGGCCAGCCCTGCGATACCGGTGCGCTGGGCACCGCCCTTGTAACGGATGTGCAGGAGCATGGCGGCGTGATCACCCACACTGTCAGCGCAGCGCTGCCGGTTGGGCAGACAGTGGAAGGCCGCATTGATTGGGCGCGCCGCCGCGACCATATGGAGCAGCACACCGGTGAACACATTTTAAGCGGCACTTTGCACCGCCTGTTTGGGGCGGAGAATGTGGGCTTTCACATCGGTTCCCCCGCGGTGCGGATGGATATGAGCGTTCCGCTGACCGCCGGCCAGCTGGCCGAAGCAGAAGCCCAGGCCAACGCGGTGATCCGTGCGGACGCCCCGGTGCGCTGCTGGTACCCCGCGCCGGAAGACCTTGCAAAACTGACCTACCGCAGCAAAAAGGAAATTGACGGTGCGGTGCGGCTGGTAGATGCCGGCGGGGCCGACCTGTGCGCCTGCTGCGGCACCCATGTTTCCACCACCGGCCAGGTGGGGGCCATCAAAATTTTGAGCGCCCAAAGCTACAAGGGCGGCACCCGGCTGGCGGTTGTGTGCGGGGAGCGTGCGCATCAGTCCATTGCTGCCGCCTGGCAGGATGCCGCCGCGGTGGGCACCCTGTTAAGCTCCGCCCCCGGTCGCCTGCTGCCTGCCGTGCAAAACCTGCAAACGGCGGAAGCTGCCCTCAAGCAGCGCCTTGCCGCCATGCAGAACGCATTGTCCGAAGCACTGGCCCAAGCCGCCGTGCCCGGCCAGCCTGCTGTGCTGCACTGTGACGGTGCGGACGGCGACGGACTGCGGCGGATCTGTTTGGCGGTATCGGCCCGCACCAACGCGCTGACGGCGGTGCTGGCCTCCGGCGGGCAGGGCCTCGCCTATGCGCTCTGCCTGCCCGGCGGGGATGTGCGCCCGGTGTGCAAGGCGCTGAATGAAGCGTTCGGCGGGCGGGGCGGCGGCAAGCCCGGCTTTTGCCAGGGCAGCCTTGCCTGCACTGATTTTGCCGATGTCCAGAATTTTTTAGTGAATTATCATGAGTGAGGTATTGTTGTATGCGTATGCGTTTTAAGCCCTATGCCAGACCGGAACTGCTGGCCTGCGATTTCCATGTTCACGAACCGCTGACCCATGCCGGGCACTGGCATGAGCTGTATGCCCGGCCGGAGCAGCCCCTGCACCTGGAGCTTGGCTGCGGCAAGGGCGGCTTTTTGAGCCAGCTGGCCCCCCTGCACCCTGATATCAACTACCTTGGCATTGATATCACGGATAAGGTCCTGATTTTGGCCAAGCGCAAGGTGGAAGCCGCTTACGCCGCCGCTCAGCTGCCGCCGGATAATGTCAAGATTGCCTCGCTGGATATCGAGCGGCTTTCCGGCGTGTTCAGCCCGGCGGATACCGTGCAGCGCATCTACATCAACTTCTGCAACCCGTGGAGCAAAAACGCTGGCAGCAACAAGCACCGCCTGACCCACCCGCGCCAGCTGCTGCAGTACCGCGCTTTGATGCCGGAGGGTTCCGAAATCTACTTCAAGACCGATGACGATGACCTGTTCCGGGACAGCCTGGGTTACTTTCCCGCTGCCGGGTTCGAGATTACCTGGCAGACCTTTGATCTGCACAAGAATGAGCCGGACTGGAACCTGCGCACCGAGCACGAGGGCATGTTCAGCGAACAGGGCATTCCCATCAAGGCGCTGATTGCCCGCAAGGGGCCGGATTCCAGCGTGACCTGGGTGGAGCCCAAAGAGCTGGCCCGCCGCCTGGAACCGGAGGAAGAAGCCGACCCCGCCGGGGAGGTACAGGAATGACCACTTATGCCCTGCTGCATACGATATTTTTCTTTTTCGTCTATGCGTTCCTGGGCTGGTGCGTGGAGGTTGCCTATGCAGCCATCACCACGCGGGAGCTGGTCAACCGCGGATTCTTGAACGGCCCAATCTGCCCCATTTACGGCTGCGGCATGACGGTAATGATCGCCGTTCTCGGCCGTTTTACCATGCCAAGCAGCGATATGGCATGGTACCAGAACGTACTGGTTGCCTTTTTCGGCGGCATGGTCATCACCACGCTGGTGGAGCTGGTTGGCGGGTACATCCTGTACAAGATGTTCCACACCCGCTGGTGGGACTATTCCATGTATCGCTTTAACCTGGGCGGGTTCATCTGCCCGCAGTTCTCCTTGCTGTGGGGGCTGGGCAGCGTGCTGCTGATGGTGGTGGTTCACCCGCTGCTCAGCAAGCCGAGCGCCGCTATCCCCACCCTTGTGCTGATCTGGCTGGATGTTATTTTCAGCGGCCTGTTCCTGGCGGATCTGATCGTATCCGCCATTCAGGCTGTCGGCTTCAGCAAACAGCTGGCCCGCATTGATGAGCTGCGCAAAGCCATGCGCACCACCAGCGATACCCTGACCGAAGTGATCGGCACCAGCGCCATGACGATGGACACCCTGCTGGATGAGCAGAAACTGCAGCTGACCCTGGCCGCCATGGAGGGTGCCACCAACGCCGCCGAGCTGCGTGACCAGCTGCGCGAACTGGCAGGCAAAGCCGGCACCCTGCGCGATACCACCATCCGCCTGAGCAAGCAGCGGTTCTTTGGCACCGGCCGTTTGCTGCGGGCCTTCCCGGACATGGTCCCCGACCGCCGCGAAGCACTGGCCTCCCTGCGCGTTGGCCTGACCAAAGCCACCGCCCGCGCCAAAGCCGCCGCCAAACAGGCCGTAAAAACCGGCAAGAACGCCATAAAAAAAGAAGACAAGTAAATATCTCCCTATACCAAAAGCCGCCGGGCAGCAAGCAAAGCACTTGCCGCCCGGCGGTTTTGTTGTTTTTGTTTGTAGCTTGGGATTTTTAAGGCAATACCGCATAATTCTAAGTGCCGATACGGCGAGCGAGGTGCGGCAGATGCCAAGCCAAAAGCGCAGATAA